>JAAYPC010000326.1 GCA_012519985.1 Fibrobacter sp. | reverse complement strand
TGATTTAGAATAGGTTTGCGCGAGGAGATTATGGCAATTTCAGACATGGAGAAAAAGCCATTTAAAAGGATAAGACTCAGGATTATGATTAACTCTATCCAAAGCAAAATAGGGCCTCTTTTTAAAAAGAATAGATGAGCAATCAGGGTGCCTGATTATTATTGAAGAATTTTTGTTTTCGCCCTACACTGGCTTAAAAAAGGTCGAACCTGTACCTGTTCTTGCTTTTCGTTAAAAAAACAAGGATAAACCTTTGCAAATGATGAAAAATGCTATTCCATTGAATGAATTTTCCTTAAATGGCAAAAGGTCGTTCTTTAAAAACCATGCGACATCGGATAAAAATCATTGAAAATTCCTTTAAAAACATGGGATATTGCTTTATAAACAATGAAAAATGTCTGTTGAACAGAGGTGGAACTTTGTTGAAAAAAGAGTTTTGTCTGTTGGTGAAGGAAATATGTTTGCCGAAAATGAGTTTTAGTTTGGTGAAGAAGGAATTTTGTTTCATTGATGAAAAATATTGTTTGTTGAAAACCGGTCTTTGTTTGCTGCGAAAAAAAACGCGTTCATTGAAGAAGAAATTTTGTTTGATAGATAAAGGTTTTTGTCTGGTGAATAATGTTTGTCGATTGTTTAACTAAGATCATCATTTACTGAAACAGGTAATTCATAGTAATGAGTATAGGTCAGTACTTGATAAATTAGGGGACCTGATTTGACCGAAAGTAAGAGGAGCGCTGATCATTGAAAACTAAGTTTCAATGACCAGCGGTAGCTGCTCTTTAGATTTGTTCTGTGGTGGTATCTTTTTTTGTTTTTTGAATGAATCTTTTGCTCAATTCATCAAGAACCAGTTCTGAACCATCAAAGAGGTCTTGATTTATCTGTAGATTGGCATATACGGCAAGTGCGGTGGAATAGGCTTCTGCACCCACCTGAAGGTAGGTGTCATTTATCTGATCGCAGAGTTCTTTGCCTTCATGATATATCATGAACAATTGATTGTAGAGCGTGACATCTCTGGAAAACTCTTCCATTGGCAACCTTGCTGGAATAACATCTGAATGTTCTTTGGCAAACTCCAGCGTTTTATTAACGAAAGGGACACTTTTATCGCCAAATTTTGGTAATGCTTTTTTCTGCTCTTTGGTCAAATCTAACAGGAAAGGGAGATCGGCTCTGATCTGAGCAAAAGCAGCTCTAATTCTGGCGAAAGCCTCTTCAGAAAGCTTCGCACTGATTCTGTTGTTAACCATTACAGTACCTCCTGAAAAAAAGTGAAATGAAAAAACAAACCACCGCGGTTTGCCTTATTAATGAGAATATTCTTTTGGGAAAAATGTTCCGAATTACAGGAACTAAATAGTAACAGAAACTTAATAGGACAGAAATAAAACTTAATAATTGATTGCCGGTTCAAATTACCAGCTCAAGAAACATTGGGTTACCTTAATGCTATAAAATAATAGTGTTTACCTTATAAAACAACTTAATATTTTCCATTTACGTTAATTTTTTTTCATTAGAGAAGCAATTTTTTCTATAGACAGGCCGGTATAGAGATCGGCCTTCCACAGGTGTTTGTTAGCATAATCCCCCCTGGAAGCGCTCCTCTTATTAAGGGGGATTCTTTACATAGCCATAAGGTTAATATTTGTAACACATTGAATCGAAGGGAGTAACGCATTCCCGCCCCCTTAATCTCCCGATGTACATCAGGAGATTTAAGGGGCGGGAGATTTAGCGGACATCGGGAAAATTTTGTTAACAATCGGAATTAAGCCTTATGGCTATGGGATTCCTTGTCGCCAAATTCTTGATGTAATAATATCCATAGAATGATAGTGATCCGAATTCCCAAATCCGCTAATCTGAAATCTGAAATCTAAAACCTCAAATCTCAATTCCTTACGCCAGATGCTATATTTCCATTAAAAATAAGATTCTTAAAAAGAGGATTTTCTTTATTCGTTGCTCTATACTTCTGCTTATAATTCTCTTTTATTTCACTTCTCCCGCCGAAATTATCGATACTACGATTTTCGGTGATGGAGGGCCGGGCCCCTATGTCCTGGGATCCTCCTTTGTGGACAGTCAGAGCATCACCATAAAGTTTGCAGACAGCTCTTCAGTGCCGCCCTGGATCTATATCGCAGACAACAATGGAGTGCTTTTCTCTGAACAGATTGATAGTGGAAAAGCAATGCTGTTTCGTTTTTCCACCATGTATTATGGACTCCCCAAAATCTATTCCCTTTACCCAAAGATTCGCCTGAGAGCCAGGGATACTTTAGAGGAGAAGACAGAGAAGAAATACTCAGTTTCCTTATTGAACCAGAGTGAAAATTTAAACGTTTCAGGATATAAGAGCATTTCTGTTGCAGCCGGAAATCTGGGCCAGATCAGTCTGGAACAGGGGCTGGATGTACAGATTGGGGGCGAACTGCGGCCCGGCACCGAACTGAAAGCTCATTTCAGTGATCAGGGCTCCACTCTCGATGGAGTTACCAGAGAAATCAGTGAGTTCGACATGATCTATGTCACTCTCAGTGATCCTAAATTCGATATCCTTGCCGGTGATCAATACATAAACTGGCCCATGCAGGGAATCCTTTCCGGTCAGAAAAAAATCAAAGGACTGTCAGTCTCTGTTCATCCGGGGCTCTTTTCTATGGGAGCTTTTGGGGCACTTTCAGGGGGAAATTTCACCAGAGAAACCTGGCACGGTAAAAATGGACTGCAGGGCCCTTACAGTTTTTCCGGAAAAGGAGAGCAGGGGATAATCACACCCATCGCCGGCACCATAAAACTAAAAGTAAATGGAAAAATTCTTGAGGAAGGCGAAGATAAAGATTTTATCGTCGATTATGATCTGGGTTCGGTCACTTTTAATCCGAAAATCCTTATAAGAGACGAGGATCTGATAATTGTCGAATATGAGTATAAACTATTCGATTTTCAAAGATCAGTACTTGGTACAACTGCAGGATTTTCCACCCGTGATTCTACCTTTTCTGTTAAAGGAGTACTATGGTCAGAAGCAGATAACAAAAACCGTCTTATTGACATCACCTTTGACAGCTCTGATATGGCAGAGCTTCGAAAAGCAGGCGATAAACCGGTTTTTGGATACAATGATCGTGCGGTTCATGAAAATGATGTACCGGAGGTGTCCCGTTATGAACCATTGTATCAGAAAGTCGATTCACTTGGAAAGATAATATTCCGATTCAAGCCGTTTAATCCTGCTTTCCCTCAGGACCGGGAAGGACGATTCCGGGTCTATTTTTCTCATGTCGGAATGGGAAAAGGAAGCTATGTCAGAGATGTAACTGTTTCAGAATATGAGGTTTATAGATATGCAGGCGAAAATGCCGGTGATTATCTGCCACTTACTCCGCTTTCGACTCCAAAACGGATGACTGCAGGTGAGATAGCCGGCGATTTACGCTTAGACATGCTGAAAATGAAAATCAACGTAGCTGGCCAGGATTATGACAAGAACCTCTTTTCTTCCATCGATGATCATGACAACCGGGCTTCTGCTGTCAGGGCCACCATGTTAGCAGGTGATAAACGTTTTGATAAAAGAACTGCATGGCTTTCGGCTGATTATAATTATTCATCACGACATTTTAATGTCGATCTCTTTGACACTTACGATCGCTACGATCAATGGGATGACAGCACTTTTAATGAGTCTGCGGTAGAGCGGCAGTTCTGGGAAGGTAACATTGGAGTAACCCCATTTAAGATGTTTTCTGCCCAGATAGGTTATGGCCAGAACCGGATCGATTCCAGTATGACTACCGATAAGTTTACCTGGTATTCAAGAACAGAGCCATTTAAAAAATTGTTACTGGATTATGACGGGACACTGTTTCGTCATCATGAGGCAAGCCGTAAAGGCATGAATCGAAAAGGGACAGCACGGGCTGTGTATCAACTGGAAAAACACGAAGTGGAATTAGCATATAAAGATGAATGGAGAACCGATTCTTTAAAAGAGGGTATCGGCACTATAGCTGCAATATTGCAATATGGCTATTTACCGTGGAATCTGAAGCAGACATTTGATTTGAGGCAGTTCCGGGAAGGAAAAACCACTCTTTTTGGGGCAACCGATACAGGGTGGGCATTCAGTTGGGAGCAGTCGCTTGATAAACAGGTGGCTTCATGGTGGAAAATTAATGGGTTAAGCAGTTTTTATACTACCAAAACCGGAACTGGGGATAAGCAGAACCGTCAGTCTTCCACTACTTTTCTGATTGATGCAAACAGTGAAATGAGTTCGCGCAAATCGGGATTCAGTTCGACTCAACGTTACCGATTGAGCTCAGAGAAGATCTCTTCATTCATCCAGGTTCCAGTTCTTACCGTAAAGGGACATGGCACCCATATCTATGATGATTCTCTAAAAGAGTATGTGCCAAGTCCTTTTGGTGATTACTTTTTGCAGCAACGAGAAGTGTACGATTCCACCGATGGATTAGTGAGAAAAAAGAGACTGGACCTCAACTGGTCATATCATCCTGCCCGAAAAATTAAAGGAATATTAAATGACCTTAACTGGTATGGGACTCTTCTTCTGGATGAGCATGTGGACTCAAGAACGACGGGTTGGAAGGCCTGGGTTCCAGGGTGGCTCTCTTTGGAGGAGATGCGTAATCCTTTTAATGATAAAAATGTGAGTTACTCCGATTTGTCTTATCGCCAACAGATTCAATGGATGCCTAAAGAGTGGGAAAACCTCAGTGGTGATCTTTTTGGCCAGATGTCCTTAAGGAAGATCCGATCATATCAGGAGACTTCCACAGAATCAGGATTTAACATCCGGATAAAACGCGGAAAACTTACTTTCGGTGATGAATCCCGATTCTGTTACGTTTTTCATGATGACAGTCTGATACAGGATTTTTATGTTCGTGATTTCAATACGGTGCTGTCTCAGAGACTCGAATTTGACAAAAAGTTTGAAATCTATTTTCAAGAATGTATTGGTTGGGCTCGCAAGGATGATCCTTACTCCAAAGAAAAAGCAGTTAAGCCAGACAGTAGCTTGTATGTTCAACTTAACCCCGGTTTTCAGTGGCGTCCTTTCGATCAGGGCTGGGCTGAAGCATCATATATGTATTCCTTTGTTCCTATTGCCGGGGAACTGGATTACCGAATGGCTCGAGGAATCTCTGCCGGATTATCTCACGTAGTGTCAATTGCCGCAAATTTCCAGATCGGGAAGCATTTCTCTTTGAGTGGTTCCTATCGGGGCGAAATTAACCGGCCTTTTGGAAAGACCTTATTTGATAAGAGTTTGCACACTGTAATTATGGAGATGAAAGCATTTCTGTGATGTGACTAATAAAGTATCTAAGTTAAAAAAAGCGAATAATATCAAATCGGAAAGAATAGGAAAAAATATTAAAACAATATCGAATCAGAAGTAATCGGAGAGAATATCTAAACGAAGAATAGGAAGTGAAAAGAGCTCTTTATTCTTCAGGGCTATCTGAACAGGTATTATTTTTGATTTGGTCCATGTATTTTTCCAGCTCATCTATCTTATCAAAAGGCAATCCAGTAATCTCGATAACAAGCTCCTTACTAGAAAGCTGGAAAGAAGGTAAGTTAGAAGGTGAGATAGAGATTGCTCAACGTATGCTCCAGAAAGAGATGATTCCAACTTTCTTTCCAGCTATCTTTCCAACCATCTCGCCAACCTTTACTCCAACCTTGAATCGGCTGTCCGAACCCGGCCATTTATCTTTCAGCCAGGTAGCACCTTACAAAAAATGTGGTTTTTTTATCGAAAAATGTAAGAAAATCATTTTAAGCTTAGTTTGACATCTCATTCGATCTTTTTTATAAAACTGTTGAGATTTAAGAGATGTAAGAGCTTTTAGATAAGATGTCTGCCGTTTTTTTCTACATTAGTTAAAAGATCTGATTCGGATGATTGTTTGGCCTGAATCGACCGATTTAGATTCGTGACAACCATATAAGTTCTGACTTTAATAAAGAAGCTGCAGTGAGAAAAAACAAATTCTACTATTGCTTAATCACCACTTTTTTGTTAATGGGCTGGTATTTTACAGTTTCGAATGCTCAGGATGCAGAAAATTTTTCTGATTCAATCTTCTCCAAATGTGAACCGAGTGTTGAATTTCATTTTAAAAGCAAATCTAAGCCGTTATGTCTGAACAGCTTTAGCCCTCAAGGGGATTCCTGTGCAGATGTGGAGATTTTTTTTAAGAATCTGGGTATAAAGGTTAATTTTTTTCGCGATAAAAACCATCTCTGGGAATATAACGGCCTGGGTTATTCAAACAAAAAGAGTCAGAATATTCCGGCAAGTGTCTCACTGATCACTGATGAATTTGAAAAGCTTGTCAGTGTATTGATTGTTTTTGGTAAAAGCAGTGATACTTCAAATCTCTACCTTACTCCTTACAGGGATAGAGATATGCCGTATATCCCGGACAGCACAGAACCCTTGGATTACGATATTGAAATATCCAGATATGTTTGCCTGGAGAAACCCAATCGCATCGTACTGTATGATCAGGGATTCAAATATCCGGTCGGTTATATGCGCAAAGAACCGATATTGAACTACCCGGAGTTATCCGCTTTTCACCATGGCAGCTCGGTCAAGATGCCCTCTGGTGGTTCTGTACAAGCTGCGGCATTCATGAAAAATTACTGGCACCTCCAAGAGCTTCCCACTTTAAAATACGATGATCCTGAGCAGATCAGAAAAAGGGAGATTCTTTATGCTAAATGGGCAAAAAGACATCCACCAAAGAAAAAACCAAAAAAAAGCAAGCCACCATTAATCAGGTTTAAGCCTCTTTAATAACCTTTAAAATTAACAATTTGCAAAAATTTAGCAAACCGATAGTACCTGAAGTATTTTTTTTAAAACTTTCTTCAGTCTATTTTGGGGTTTACCACGATGTTTTTTCTGCCGCTAATTTCCAATTATGACTGTGCACATTGTAAGTCATTGATTACACATATATTATATTCATGAGAAAATGATTCGGTATTTAAGGGCTTTTAGTGACTGGTGTTAATGGAGCTATTTACTTAAGGCAGTGCCGGCGGTATTTTTATATAGGATCAGATGCATGACTTCTCAGTATGATGAAGCGATTAAAGAGCAGATACGCTCCAGAGCAGATATCGCGACTATTATAGGAAGATATGTGAACCTGAAAGGTTCGGGGCAGACTCTAAAAGGGTTGTGTCCTTTTCATAAAGAGAAAACTCCCTCTTTTCAGGTTAATCCGGTAAAAGGCTTCTTTTATTGTTTCGGGTGCCATAAAGGTGGCGATGTATTCACATTTTTGCAGGAAATTGAAGGGATAGGTTTTTCTGATGCTCTTAAGATGCTGGCCGAAGAAACCGGTGTTGAACTGAAATCTTCTGCTGAGCATAGGCCTGCTCAAAAATCAGCGACAAACCAATTAACTAAAACCGATATGCTTCGTATTCACGACATTGCCGCCAGATTTTTCTACCAATCGGTTCGTCAATCACAGCAAGCCATAGACTATTTCAAATCCAGGGGATTGGCAGCAGAAACAGTTCGTGATTTCCGTTTAGGTTATTCACCTGCAGGCTACTCTTCACTAATTATGCATTTTCAAAGCCAGGGAATCGACATTTCTGCACTGGTAAACTGTGGTCTGGCAATTAAAAAAGAAGATGGAAAGGCCTTTGATCGTTTCCGAAATCGGGTGATGTTTTCTTTGTTTGATCTGTCGGGCAAGGTTATTGGATTTGCCGGAAGAGCAATGGAAGCGGATGCCACCCCAAAGTACCTTAATTCTCCGGAAACGCTTCTTTATAAGAAAAAAAGTGTGCTTTATGGTCTGTATCAGGCTCGCCAATCTATAAAGGAAAGCGGATTTGTACTGATCGTAGAAGGATATATGGATTATCTCACCATGTATCAGGCAGGAATACGCAACGTGGTTGCTTCATCCGGTACCGCCTTAACCGAAGAACATGCCCAGTTACTTAATCGTTTCTGCTCACGAATAGTCTTGCTCTTTGATGGAGACCTGGCTGGGCAGACTGCAGCAACAAGAGCTATCTATGTTTTAGCACCGTTTAATTTTGATATTTCTGTCCTGGTTCTTCCAGGAGATGAAGATCCGGATTCTTACATCAAGAAATTTGGAAAGCAATCCTTCATGGAACAGATAAACAGTTCCAAAGACTGGATGCATTTTATCATCGATAAAATGATTAGTGAGCATGATGGGCGAACCAGTCGTGGAAAATCTGCTGTCATTACCGCTTTAAACCCTTTAATTGGATCCATTAAAGATACTATTGTCCAGCAGAGGTTTAAAAAAGAGATTGCAGAACGGTTGGATCTGGATGAAAAGCTGGTTTATCAGAGGATAAACGATTTACAGGCTGTTTCTGTTAGAGAGCCTTTGCCAAATTATGGTGTTACAACATCAAAAATCCATCCCCAAAGTAGTAACCACAATAGTAAGATTGATAATGCTCTTAATTATGGAAAGCAATTTTCCAGATCAGGGCGTGGAAACGAACTTAGCGGTGCTTTAGGACGGAAACAGAATGACGATGAACGTTTTATCGGTTCTTTAGAAGGAAGTTTTCTAAGGATACTGGTAACTAAACCGGAGTTTATTGCAGAAGCGCGCCAGTATGTTGCACCCGAAACCCTTACGGACAACATATCCGGTGATATATATTCTTTATTGATTCAGACCCATGAGCAGGGAGGAGACGTAGCCGAGATAGCACTCAAAGCTTCAGATCCTGAAATTAAACGCATAATTTCACTTCTGCTTGTCAGACCTGCCCTGGAAGATCATATCCATGATGAACTGGTGCAAAAGATCATTCATTTGCGTGCCAAGTTTATTAAGGCCATGATCAGAAAAATCAAAGTTGAGATGAAAAATGTACCACAAAGGCGTGCTGAGCTGCTTTTACAGTTAAAAGACTTTACGTCGCAATTACAGGAGCTGGACGGGGTAGAATGAGCAGGAAAAAAGAATCCGAAAAACAAGCTGAAGCGACAGTCGTTGTTGATCGTACAACGCAGCGTCTTAGAAAATTAGCCGCACTTCAAGGTTTTGTCACAGAAGCCCAGATTGAAGAGGTTGCTTCCACACCTCAGGAACGTGAACGTGTTCAACAGATTCTGGCTCGCGAAAACATCGCCATCAATGCGTTTGTTAAAGAAAAGGTACCTTTGTACGAACGCAGGACCAGACGGCTTGTCTCAGCAAGGCGTCAACCCCGCTACACCGATCCCACCTGGGTTTATCTGAATACCGTAGGAAGAGTTCCGCTTCTCTCAAGGGGGCAGGAAACCGAATATGCCATGCAGATGGAATATGCTCAGGGTAAACTCTTTGATATGGCTTTCCGCAGCAGTTCTTCACTGGAGAGCCTGTATCGGATTTCTGAAGAACTAAAAAATGAAGAGCTTGAGTGTATAGATGTCCTTCAGATTGAAGATGAGCAATTTTCCAAGGATGAAGATCTTGAATCCTTGAGAAAGGAATTTATCCGCATCGTTTCCATGATTAAGCGTAAAGCCAACAGCATCTCTGCTTTAGAAAAGGAGATCTCCAATAAATCGGATTCTGAAGCAATTAATCAAAAAATCCAGAATATTCAGGATGAATTAATCGCTTTATGCAGAAAACTTCGATTAAATCCCAAACAGATTGAACTGATCCTGGAAAAGCATAAAAAGAGCCTGCTTGATGAAGACAAAAAGGAATTGTACGATGAATTCAAGCACTGGGAGGACATGCGCAATCAGGCTAAATGTGCTATAATCGAAGCAAATGTGCGGTTGGTGGTAAGTATTGCCAAAAAATATATACTCCGGGGAATGGAGATAATCGATCTGATACAGGAGGGCAATCGCGGACTTATTAAAGCGGTTGAAAATTTCGATTACCGCAAAGGATATAAGTTCAGCACCTACGCCACCTGGTGGATTAGACAGGCAATTTCCAGAGCAATAAATGACAAATCCAAAGCTATTCGTATTCCGGCAAATACTCTTGAACTGGTCAATAAAACCATTCGCCTGTGTAAAAAATGGGTGATGGAATACGGCTATGAACCAAGTCATGAAGAACTTGCTGAAGCACTGGGATGTTCTGTAAGTAAAGTACAAACCGCACTGGAATATTCTATGGAACCGATTTCCCTTGATATGGAAATCGGTAATGATGGCGGCACTACCATTGGCGAATACATAGAGGACACCAAAGCCGAAGATCCTTCAGTCCGCATGTCTCTTATGCACCTCAGGGATCAGATAAAACAGGTACTTGACTCACTCACCGCAAAGGAAAAAGAAATCGTGGTGATGCGTTTTGGCCTAGATGACGGACGCATTAAGACTCTCAAGGAAATCGGCGAAATATTTAACATTTCCCGGGAGAGAGTGCGCCAGATAGAAACCAAGGCTCTTGGCAAACTAAAACATCCAAGCCGCACACGGCAACTCATGGCCTGGAAAGAAGAACGTAATGAAACGTTCACTGAAGCAGATGATTATCTGATCGAAGAGGCTTAAATATTACTCTTGCCTGGTTTTCAATTGCAAGCTAACATACCGGGCAGTCTGATATCATTTATATTGTCCTTAGTCTCTTTTTGATGCTGAGATACTTACAATCAGAAACGATTTTGTCAAGATAATGAGATTTTTTTTCCGCAGAAGAAATATTTTCCTGTCACTGTTGTCACTATGTCTGTGCTCTGAAAAACAGGCAATCAGTTCTGCAGTTGTCGATACAGTAAAACCGGAAATTATAAATTCTGTTCCTCACGATTCTACTGCATTCACGCAGGGATTTCTTTACAGAGATGGAAAACTGTATGAAAGTACCGGTATAGTCGGTCAGTCTACTATCCGTATCGTGGACACAAACGGCCTGGTTAAAACAAGAAAATTTCTTCCGGAAGTATTTGCAGAGGGATGTGCCTTCTTTAAGAATCTGCTTTATCAGATCACCTGGACTGAGCAGATTTGTATCATTTACAATGCAGATCTCGCCATCTTAAAAACCATCTCCTATGGGGGTGAAGGCTGGGGGTTGACCGCAGACTCAAACTCACTGATCATGAGTAACGGTTCAGATACCCTGTATTTCCGGGACCAGAACTTTAAAATCACCAGAAAATTACCGGTCACTCTTAATGGTAAACCGTTAAAAAATCTCAATGAACTGGAATATGCAAACGGAAAAATACTGGCCAATGTCTGGTTCAGTGATTTTATCTATGAGATCTCTCCTATGACCGGTGCAGTTTCAAAGATAATCGACTGTACCGAACTGGTTGACATCGAAAAACCGGAATCTGAAGATAATGTGCTCAATGGAATAGCATTTCTGCCCCATGAAAACCGCTTCTTTCTTACTGGCAAAAACTGGAAAAACATGTTTCTGGTTAAAATACCTGAATAAAAACATCTTTAACTACTCAGGTATTGAAAAACACTTTCAGAGCTGAAATTCAAAATCAAACTCCAAATCTGAAGGCCAATGAGGTTAAAAATCAATCCTGTGAGACTTCAAAGAGCGGCTTATCTGCGTCTGCAAATATCATCTTCTCATTCTCACATACAAACCTGCCGAATAAAAACACCAGAAATGCTACTGTAATATCGGTCATATCGGGGTTTCTTCCGCCGATCCATCCTTGAAGGACTTCTATGGTGGTGATTATTGCCAGAACCAATATCATGGAAAAACTCTTTGCGCTAAAGTTTCTGTATAAATGATGACAAAGATATCCTGCAAAAGAATAAATAATACTGGTTTCTATTGTGTTACTCAGATTTATCATGGTCGAATGAGAATTGCTTGAAAAGAATGGATGCCAGATGATTTTCTGAAAAGACCAGGAAAATTTATAAGGATGAAATTGGTTGCTGATAAAGGCGAGTAAGAACGAAATCTTAAATACTGTTTGTGATCCGGAAAAGCCCTTCTGAGAAAACAGGAAAAAAAGAAAACCAGCTAAAATACCGATCGCTTCAACTATTATATCCGTTAATTCCGGGACACGTGATTTTATGATTAATTGCAGTGATTCGAGAAAAAAGCTGAAGAATAATAATCCGGATAAAGCTACAAGCGAAGAGAAATTTGCCTTTAAATGCCGGAGAACTTTTAAGCACAGAAATGTAAGGGTAGAGAAAAAAAGAATGATAAAAGGCTCACTTTTGCCGGAAAAGTAAAAATAAAACGGGTTATTAAGAATACGGCGAAGTTTTAATTTGAACAGACTGTAATCGAGGGCAAAATCAAAAGGCAGAAGAAGATAGGCAGAGATGATACAGGTTAAAAAGATAAGAGGAGTAAAAAGAGGATAATGTACAATTTGAGTTATTACCTCTTGATCACTGATTTTTTTCCATGAATTTCTGATGTAAAACGCCAGAGACATTCCCAGAAAGGTCCCCGTAGTGTTGGTTATAACATCGGTTACCGATGTAGTTCTGTCTGTAGTAAACAACTGGAAAAACTCAACTGAAAAACTCAAGAATGCTCCATAAAACAGCACAATCAGCCAGTTATTAATTCTGAAATTAAACCGTCTGGTCGAAAGCCATCCAAAAAATCCAATAGGCATAAAAAGAAAGATATTTTGAATACAATCGGAAATGGGCGCTCTGCTGCCATCAAGGGCCATAAAAGGTATCCAGTTTATTTCTGAAATTCTGTTTTGAAAATTTTGTATTCCCCTGATATTAAAGGGTAAACTGGTGCTGTAGATTATAAAAAGGGAGAAAATCAGTAATAGAGCAGATGGTATTCTGGAAAATCTTCCTTTTGGCATAAATACAGACGACCCCCCGGTAAGATCTATAGGGTTAAAGTAAAATTGTCACGACTCAGGCTGTAGGCCTGTTTGCGAAAAAAAACCTATCGGGAATAGCTGGTGCCTAATAAAAGGCAGGTATATGGATAAAGGGTTTCACTGAAATCAGACCCAATAAAAATACTATGGTGCTTGGGGCTATTGAAGGGTTTTTCCGTAGATTACCGGAAATGGAACTGCATTAAGGCAAGAAATGAACTGTTTTTAACCCTTTGGGGGGCATCTTGCTGTAAACAAAAATCAGGACAATACACGGATTACTGCAATCTCATAATCTTTACGGCGCGGTTGCTTACCCCTTCCAGTTCTTTATCCACTTCCAGTTCTTCTTCAAAAAGTATTTCTGATTCGGTTCTTGGAGCAAACGGCCTGTTTCCATCAGAAATAATAACCTCTGCCCCCTTCTCTATCTGCTTATATAAGAATTGCAGCAAATGTTGGGACGTGTGGCGTTCGTAAAACATGTCTACAACGAAGACCAGATCGAAGCTGGTACTGGGGGGATGATTCAACAGATCGATCGATTCAGTGTCAACGTTGACCCCGTTTGCTTTAAAGTTTTTTTGGGCTATATATAGTGCTACAGGATCGATATCATTAGCAATTACTCGTGAAGCACCACACATGGCGGAGGCAATGCTGACAATTCCGCTGCCGCACCCAAAATCGAGCACAGTTTTATCTCTGAGCAGCCCTTTCTGAGTCCTTATAAATCGGGCCAGGCTTTTTGCTGCAGGCCAAACCGCTCCCCAGAAAGGGATACATTCACTACCTAAATCTTTTTCCAGTGCATCCCAGAAATCAAAAAAATTAACCGCCTGATGCGCTCTGATAAACTCACAGTCTTTAACTTCTCTTAAAGGGGAAAACTTTTCGATGAATTTATCTGATGGTAGTTGTGACATGGTATTATCGTTTCTTAAGGGGAATAGGTTCCTTATTTGGCTTGCTCCTCGATCAGTCTGGCTACGGCCTGAAGGCCATTTGTTATGGAAGATCTTTTCATTGCAGAAATCATTTCATCGCGGTTCTGGTAAACGAGCTTAATCTGCCGGGTCAAGGTCTCCTTACTTAACTGGTCCTGATAAAGCAACTTACTGAAACCCTGACTCTCAAATGATCTGGCATTTAAAATCTGGTCACCGCGGCTGGCGTTTGTTGCCAGAGGTATAAGAAGAGCTGGTTTAGCAAGCGCAAGAAGTTCAAACAGGGTGGTAGCGCCAGATCTGGAGATTGCAATGTCGGCCAGGGCGAAAAGATGAGGAAGTTCCTCGTTTACGTATTCAAACTGATGGTAACCGGGTTGATTTTCGGTTATCCCTCCTTTACCGCAGATATGGCAGATATTAAAATCAGTCAAAAGAGTTGGGAGTGATTCACGGACAACCTTGTTAATGATCTGGGAACCTTGACTTCCACAGATAACCAGTATTACCGGCTTGTCATCCAAAAATCCACACAAGCGTTTTCCTTTCTCCTTATCACCGGAGAAAATCGATTCGCGGACTGGAAGGCCGCAATGAACGCCTTTCGCTTCGGGAAGATGTTTTTTTGTTTCTGGAAAACTGTAAGCGATTTTTCTGGCAAAAGGGATGGAGAGTTTATTGGCCAGACCAGGGGTCATATCTGACTCGTGAATGATTACCGGTTTTCTTAAAAGCCAGGAAACCCAAACCACAGGGCAGGAGACAAATCCCCCTTTACTGAAAACGATATCCGGTTTGATTCTGGTAAGAACCAGCAATGCCTGAAAAAAACCAGCCGCGATTCTGAACAGGTCGGTGAAGTTTTTAAAATCAAAATATCTTCGCAGTTTGCCGGCACTGATCGGGTGATAGCTGATATTTTCTTTCTCTATCAACTCCCTTTCTATTCCGTTAGCTGTACCTATATAATGTATTTCGAATCCTGCATCACGAAGATAGGGAAGAAGGGCGATATTTGGAGTAACATGGCCTGCTGTGCCTCCACCGGTGAGAACAATCTTTTTCAAATACACGCTCCCTAAAAAAATGAAAAACTAAAAAGAGAGATTATTCAGGTGAATCTGCCAGCATCGGACAAGTACTCAATTACTTCAATAGAACAGATAAATTTCACCTGCATGTTTTCATAAAAATAGATCTGGTGGATCGGTTTTGCATATATGCGGGCATAATCTCACATGTTTTTAATAGCAATAAATAGTTGATTAATTGGTGTAATATCTATACACTATCATTTTTTATTACTGGTAAGGACAATGTGGGTGGGTAAAAAACAAAAGATATAGATTTTTTGTACCTACATAGATGTTGAAACGAATAATTAGTAAGAAATCAGAAAAATCATCAAAAAACAATAATACCTAATCACTTAATCCCTGAAGGATAGGAGTTTTTTTATTCCTATTCTTCGTTTAAAGATATTTTTCAGATTACTTCTGATTAGATATTGTTTTGGTATTAGTTCTTATTTTTTCTGATTTGATATTCTTACGTTATTTTTTTGTCCTCCGATACCTGGGAGTCGTTACTATTTTTTTAATAATGATCAGACAAAAACGAAATAAATTGTTATGGTTGCAATGCATATTTGTTCAATTTATATTCAGGTTTTTACTGGCATTGCTCTCGTGTAGTACCTGAAAAAGGCCTATTTTAGCGCTTAAAAAACGAAAATCATAGTTGTTAACATTTACATCAATACAGGGGATTGCCGATGGAACAAAAAATCCAGGAACTGACCAATAAGATATACCAGGAAGGTGTTGAAAAGGGTGAACAACGTGCTCGTCAACTGGTTTCTGAGGCAGAGACCAAGGCTGCGGGGATTTTGGCAGAAGCAAAAGCACAGGCGGAAAAGATCCTTTTGGAGGCTCAGAATCAGGCTGCAGAATTGAAGCGAAACACTGAAGCTGAATTAAAACTTTCCGGTGCCCAGGCCGTTTCTGCCGTAAAGCAGCAGCTTCTGGAAATGATTACAGCCAAGGTTATCGAGGGGGGTACTTCGGGAGCATTATCCGATCCTGCAACCGTAAAAGAGCTGATTCAGTCGGTGCTTAAGAACTGGAAACCCAATGATGGAACCACGCCAGCTCTTGAAGTTTTGCTTCCTGCCCAAAAACAGCAGGAGTTTGCCGCTGCATTCGAGAAAGGTGCTTCTGATCTTCTTAAAAAAGGTGTAAAGATCAATTTTTCCAAAAACATAAAAGCCGGTTTCAGAATCGGGCCGGTAGATGGTGCTTATCGGATCAGTCTCACCGATGAAGATTTTCAGGAATTTTTCAAGGAATACCTGCGACCCAGAACACGTCAATATCTGTTCGGGGAATAGACTATGGGGAATAACTATTACTTTCTGGTTGCTGGTTTACCTGATTTGATTCTTGATGAAGGGAAAAATGTCCCTTCATTTTTAGAATTTATGGAGGAGCTGGAAGAGCAAATCTCTTCGGGTGATCTGGAATTGCTTCGCTGTATCCGCTTACCACTGGATAACAGCAATTTAATAACAGTTCTTCAGAACTCGAAAAAGGAGTTTGATCCCAGAGGAAATTTCACCAGAGAAGAAATCGCTTCTGCCATTAAGAATGGAGATGGTCTTCCAGAATACATGTTGACGTTTCTGGAAGCTTATAAGGAAAACCGCCTGCCTTCTTCACCGCTGATAGCCGAAGACCAGCTTAACTGTTTTTTCTATGAACAAATGATCGCTCATCCCAATCAGTTTATCAGGGAATGGTTTACCTTTGAACTAAATCTGAGAAACCTGATTGCCGGTATCAACAGCCGCAGGGGATTGCAGCATTTCGATGCATTGGCCTCGGAAAGGGAAAGGGCTATTGCCTCGGTTTTGATAGGGATAAATGATGAGGCGGAGATGATCCTGCGCTCAAATGCTCCTGATTTTGGCCTCTCTTCTCAACTTCCCTGGGCAGAACGGGTGATAAATCTTTCCCGCTCGACTCTACTGGAGTTTGAAAAGGGGATCGATCTGTTACGCTGGGATATGCTCAATGAGTTGACTGCCTTCTCCTATTTCAGTATAGAAACGATCATCGCTTTTTCGATAAAGCTGATGATGGTTGAACGATGGAAAAAACTGGATGCTCAGACTGGTAAAGTGGTTCTTGAAAGGCTTGTGGAAGAGCTTCATGCTACTTATTCTGTTCCGACAGACTTTTAATTATTAAAAATGAAGTGAAACCGATTCTAATATAGTGGAGGAAAACGCATGAGTACCAAAGGGAAAGTGGTTGGTATAGTAGCCAACCTGGTCACTATTGAAGTGGACGGGCCGGTTGCTCAAAATGAAATCTGTTATATCGATCTTAAAGGAACCAGGCTGATGGCTGAAGTGATTAAGATCGTGGGAAAAAATGCATACGTTCAGGTTTTTGAAAGTACTCGTGGGCTCTACGTTGGTTGTGAAGCAGAGTTCACCGGAAGGATGCTGGAAGTGACTCTGGGGCCGGGGATGCTTTCCAAAAACTATGATGGTCTTCAGAATGATCTCGATAAGATGGAAGGGGTCTTCCTCAAACGCGGTCAATACACTTTCCCTCTGGATGAGCAGAAAATCTGGCATTTCAAACCTCTGGTCAAAGAGGGTGATTCGGTTAGTGCTGCAGACTGGATAGGAAGTGTGAAGGAGAACTGGTTTGATCATAAAATAATGGTCCCCTTTGATTATCAGGGTACTGCCATTGTCAAATCGATCAGTCCCGAGGGAGATTATACCATAGACGATACTATTGCTGTGATTGCCGATGCAGAAGGAAACGAACGCAATCTTACCATGACTATGAAATGGCCGGTCAAAGTGGAGATCAAGTCCTACAAAAACAAACCACGTCCTTTCAAGTTAATGGAAACCGGTATTCGTACCATTGACACACTCAACCCAATAGCTGAAGGCGGCACAGGGTTTATCCCAGGTCCTTTTGGTTGTGGAAAAACTGTGTTGCAGCATGCACTTTCCAAATACGCCGAAGCGGATCTGATAATAATTGTGGCCTGCGGTGAGCGTGCCAATGAGGTGGTTGAGATTTTTAATGAGTTCCCCGAACTTGATGACCCCAGAACCGGAAGAAAACTCATTGAACGCACAATTATTGTTTGTAATACTTCAAATATGCCGGTGGCAGCCCGTGAAGCCAGCGTTTACACCGGGATGACTATTGCTGAGTATTACCGTATGATGGGGCTTAAGGTGTTACTAAATGCAGACTCAACTTCACGATGGGCACAGGCGCTTCGTGAAATGTCAAACCGTATGGAAGAGCTTCCGGGGCCGGATGCTTTCCCAATGGATTTACCGGCAATTATCTCCAGTTTCTATTCGCGTGCCGGATACGTCAACCTTAACAACGGCAAATCCGGTTCAATCACCTTTATCGGGACTGTAAGCCCTGCAGGTGGTAACCTTAAGGAACCGGTCACCGAATCAACAAAAAAGGCGGCACGCTGCTTTTATGCATTATCTCAGAACCGTGCAGACAGCAAGAGATATCCGGCTGTTGATCCTATTGACAGTTATTCAAAATATCTGGAATATCCTGAAGTAGTGGAGTATCTTGACAAGACCATCGAGAAGGGATGGGTGGACAAGGTGATGAAACTCAAGGACATTCTCCTTAGAGGTAAAGAGGCGCGCGATCAGATCAATATTCTGGGTGATGATGGAGTCCCTCTGGAGTATCACATTGTCTTTAATAAATCGGAGATCATTGATTTTATCATTCTTCAGCAGGATGCATTCGATAAAGTCGATTCCACCTGTTCTATCGAGAGACAGCGTTATCTGGTCAATCAGGTGCTTGAGATCTGTGAGAGTGAATTTAACTTCGAGAGCTTTGAAGAAGTCAGCACTTATTTCAAACGGCTCATTAACCTGATGAAACAGATGAACTATCAGGAATTCAAAAACGATGCCTTTAACAAGATGGAAAAACAGCTTGAAGAGTTGTTGGCTGAAAGAAGAGTTAATGAACTTGAAACTCAGGTGGCCGGTTAAAGAGGAGAGAAGATGAAAACCAAAGCATTTCAGAAAATCTATACACATATTGAAAATGTCACCAAGGCCACTTGTACAATACAGGCTGAAGGAGTCACCAATGACGAGATGGCTTTTGTGGATGGGCGTCCTGCACAGGTCGTGAAAATTGCAGGTAATAATGTGACACTGCAGATCTTCCCTGGTACTCAGGGGATCGCTACAGATGCCGAAGTGGTTTTTCTGGGTAAACCACCCACACTCAAAGTTTCTAATGATTTAAAGGGGCGTTTTTTCAATCCTTACGGACAGCCCATTGATGGTGGCCCGGAAGTGGATGGAAAAGAGGTCGAGATTGGTGGACCTTCGGTAAATCCGGTTCGCCGCAAACAGCCTTCCGAACTTATAGCTACAGGAATCGCAGGTATTGACTTAAATAATACCCTGGTTACCGGTCAGAAGATTCCCTTTTTTGCTGATTCAGATCAGCCGTTTAATCAGGTGATGGCTACCGTTGCTCTTCGTGCAAAGGCCGATGTTATCATTCTGGGCGGTATGGGTATGAGTAATGACGATTACCTCTATTACAAAAGCCTCTTTGATAATGCAGGTGCTCTTGACAGGATTATCGCCTTCGTTAATACAACCGAAAATCCGCCGGTAGAAAGACTTCTGGTTCCTGACATGGCTCTTACTGCTGCAGAATACTTTGCGGTTGAACATAAGGCCAAGGTTCTGTGTCTTCTTACCGACATGACCCTTTATGCAGATGCTCTTTCGATTGTGTCAAACCGTATGGATCAGATTCCTTCCAAAGACAGTATGCCCGGGTCTCTCTATAGTGATCTGGCCAAGATTTATGAAAAGGCTGCCCAGTTTCCGGATGGTGGTTCTATCACCATTATTGCGGTTACCACTCTTTCCAGCGGTGATATTACTCATGCGATTCCGGACAACACCGGTTACATTACCGAAGGACAGCTTTATTTACGTCGTGACACCGATATTGCAAAAGTCATTGTTGATCCTTTCAGAAGTCTTTCCAGGCTCAAACAACTGGTGATCGGTAAGAAAACCAGAAAGGATCATCCGCAGGTGATGAATGCTGCAGTGCGGCTTTACGCCGATGCTGCCAGTGCCAAGACAAAGCTGGAAAACGGATTCGATCTTACTGAATATGACCGGCGTACTCTGGATTTTGCCCGTGAATACAGCCGCCAGCTTCTGGCAATCGATATCAATGTGGAAGTGGAAGAGATGCTCGATACTGCCTGGAAACTTTTCGGGAAATACTTTTCCAAAGATGAGGTGGGTATTAAGAGTGAACTTATGGATACCTACTGGGTCGCTTGATATACTAAAATAATTATGTAAGTTACCGAGAGGTGATAATGGCGCTGAAATTTCAATATAATAAAACCTATCTCCATCAGCTTAACAAGGGATTGAAGGTGCGTGAGAACGCATTGCCTACTCTGATAGCCAAGGAGTCCGCTTTACGGCTTGAAGTCAAGAAAGCCAGAGCGCAATCGGAAGCTATTGAGCAGGACCTGGAAAAACGTTATGCTGCGCAGGAGGAAAGCTACAGACTGTGGTCTGAAATACCAGGGGAGCTTCTAAGGGTGACGGATGTGGATATAGAGATTAAAAAGATCGCTGGTGTAAAGACCCCCGTCCTGCGCAATGTCTCCTTTGATGTAAACCGGTACAGTGCGTTTTCTCAGGCTGCCTGGGTTCCTTCCGGCATAGAGATGCTTAAAGAACTTGCCAGCCTGAAAATAAGCCTGGAACTGGCCAGGAAAAAAGTTCAAATCCTCGAATATGCCCGCAAGAAAACCACTCAAAAAGTGAATTTGTACGAAAAGGTGCAGATTCCGGAATACAAGGAGGCGATCAGGAAAATCAAACGTTTCCTGGAGGATGAAGAAAACCTGTCCAAGTCTTCACAGAAGATTCTTAAAATGAAATTAGCCCAGGCGGAGGCAAACTGATGATCGTAAAAATGAAAAAACTCGAACTGCTTCTTTTCTATAAAGAACGTGAGCAGTTTCTGGAATCATTACGAACGCTGGGTGTGGTTCATGTGGTGGAAGATCTGCAGAAAGAGGGAAACACCCATATCCAGGAACTGCAATCGACTCTGCGCCTGTGTGAACGGGTCGAAAGGAAGCTTGCCGCTATCAATAGTTCCCAGGACACCCCTGCCGCTTCATCTTCAAAAGAGGATGCTATTGCGGTATTAAAGAGGTTTGAAGAGCTGGAGGAGGAGCGGGAAAGAATCAATCAGGAGATTGCGGCTTGCAAGAAAGATCTTATTTTGCTGCAACCCTGGGGACAATTTGAACCGGCATCAATTAAGAAACTGGCCGATTCAGGAGTCAAGATCCACTTTTTATCGATGCCTGTCAAGCGTTTCGATGCTCTGGATCTTAAGGATATGCCCCTCAGGGAAATAAGCCGTACTAACGGCCAGGTAAATTTTGTTGTGGTGGAGTATGGTGAACCGATCTCCCTGGATGCAGAGGAAGTTCGCCTTCCAGAGATCTCCATTAAAGATCTCAACTCAAGACTGGCCCAGTTGGAGCAAAAGGGAAAACAGATTGATGAACAGATGAAAGAGCTGGCCGCTTCTGCAGATTCGGTTCACAAATACAGCCTCCGGATCTCTGATCAGTTGAATTATGAGAAGGCAAAAGAAGCGATGGCTTCAGAGGCTGATGGCAAGATACTGCATATGTCAGGGTGGTTTCCGTTTGACAGGGAAAAGGTGATTAAAAAGTTTTTCGACAGTCATACGGTTTATTATTCCATTCGTGACCCGTTGCCTGATGAAGATGTGCCTGTAAAACTCAAAAATTCAAAACTTGCAAAGCTGTTTGAACCGGTTACCGGAATCTATTCCCTTCCGGATTATCTGGAGCTTGACACAACTCCTTTTGTGGCACCTTTTTTCAGTATCTTTTTTGGTTTGTGCCTGGGTGATGCAGGATATGGACTGATTTTATTAATCGGAGCTCTTTTGGCCCGATCAAGAGTCCAATCCAAATTAAAGCCGATTCTCTCTCTGGTAGTGATTCTGGCTTTGTCTACCGTTGTCAGTGGTTTCCTCTTAAACAGCTTTTTTGGTTGTTCCATTTTCGGTGGATCTGATGTAAAGGGAATTATCAGCACATCGGATTTCAAACGGTTTGCACCGCTTGCTCCCTTTATGACCGATAAGGGACAGGTCTTTCCGGGCATGGGGCTGGCTATAGTTCTGGGTTTTTTACAACTGCTTTTCGGGATGGCTATGAAATCCTATATCGGTGTAAAAAACGATGGATTGGCCAGTGGTATACAGCCGGTTGCATCGATGATGATGATTATCGGAGGGATAATCTGGGCTACTCATGCGAATTTCCTCAATCTGGGTTTTCCCACCTTTGAAGTGGGCCCGCTTAAAATCGGAACGAGTGTTTTGGCTGTGCCCTTAGTCTTGGGTAAAGTGCTGCTCTTTGCTGGTATTGCTCTCTTTCTGCTTTTCAACAATGTTGATAAGAAAATCTTTGTGCGCCCTCTGATAGGATTGTATGAATTTTACAACTTTGCATCAGGTCTGCTTGGTAATATTCTATCCTATCTGCGTCTTTTCGCTGTAGGGCTTGCAGGGGGTTTACTGGGAGCAGCATTCAACCAGATCGCATTTTTGATGATTACTGCACCGGATGGAACTGTTAATTATAAGTCTGTGGGTATTGTGGGGACTATTGCTGTGCTGATTTTAGGGCATTCATTGAACATTGCTCTCTCTTTAATCAGCTCCTTTGTGCACCCTCTCCGTTTAACCCTGGTCGAGTTTTACGGGGCTGTTGGTTTCAAAGGCGGAAGTAAACCTTACAAACCATTTACAAAAGTCGAACAATTAAACTAATAACAAATATTTCAGGGAGGTTGATGATGGGTTATATTCTCGCACTGATTGGCATGGGTTTGATGGTGGGAATGGCAGGTGCTGGTTCTGCTATCGGCCTGGTTGTTGGTGGTTCATCGGTTGTAGGTATGATAAAGAAAAAGCCTGAGGCGTTTGGAAGTGGTATGATTCTCTCTGCTCTGCCGGCTTCACAGGGATTATATGGCTTTGTGGGATTTATCATGTATTCGGGTGTAGTTAATCCTGATCTTACTCTTTTTCAGGGTGCGGTTGTGCTTGGTGCCGGTTTGGCAATGGCACTTTCCTGTTTCATATCAGGAATTTATCAGGGCAAACTCTGTGCTCATGGAATCACAGCGATAGGTCAGGGACATAATGCTTTTGGAAATACCATGATTTTAGCGGCTTTCCCGGAGCTCTATGCTATTCTTTCTCTGGTGGCTGCTATTCTGATGCAGAACCTGATGAAACTGTAATAAAGAGCCAATAAATATTCCAATGGAAGACGAAGATCTGAAAAAGACTTCGTCTTTTTTTTGACTTGGAGTTATGGATAGCTACTTGAGAATAAAAAACTGGGGATCGAGTATGATGCTCGATTCTTCCAAACTAATTTGCCGAGTCTTCGAGTTCCCGTGTCATTTCGATGAGTCTTCGATGAAAAATCTTTAACCTAACAACCGCAATAGGTTGACGCAGCCTGGTTTGACAAAGACAAATGCTTTCATAAATTTGAAGGCAACCGATGTTCGCATTCTGATGCCCATCTGTAGGGCTAGCTGTACTAATAAAGGGCGCATGCCTTACCAAAGATTACTAACATACGTTCGGAATTATTTTTCTCCTGATTTATGTATTTATGTGTTAGCGCTAAAAAATAGGGTGCTTCAGACTAACCATTGTTCTATGAAGTATACAAAAAAACTGAAGCTTGAGTTTCTGCCCGAGGTAACTGATGAACAGAGTCATAAACTTGAGTTTGTGTCTGAGGTAACCGGTGTGCAGAAACAGAAACTTGAGTTTCAATCTGAGGTAACCGATGTGTAGAAACATAAACTTGAGTTTCAATCTGAGGTAACCGGTGTGCAGAAAAAGAAATTTGAGTTTCAATCTGATGCAACCGATGTGCAGAAACAGAAACTTGAGTTTCAATCTGAGGTAACCGATGTGCAGAAACATAAACTTGAGTTTCCGTCTGATGCAACCGATGTGCAGAAACATAAACTTGAGTTTGTGTCTGAGGTAACCGGTGTGCAGAAACAGAAACTTGAGTTTCCGTCTGATGTAACCGGTGTGCAGAAACAGAAACTTGAGTTTCAATCTGAGGTAACCAGTGAACATAGTTAGAAATTTGAGTTTCAAGCCGATGTAATCTGCAGACTCCAACCTGTTATTAATATTCAACCGATGTAGTCTGTGAATTCTGCTTCTTACAAGCTCTGGTAAAATTAGAAAAACGGGAAAATACCGTTCCGAACATATATGAGAAGGATCTGGTAAGGCATGCGCCCTTTATTGGTTACAGCTAGCCCCGCAGATGGACGTCAGAATGCGAGCGTTCCGTGCCTTCGAATGTATGAAAGGATTTCACTATGCGATCTTTTTTAAGGGCTCAAAACAAATGCGCTTATTCGTGTATATTCGAGTCATAGTCTTATTTAGTAGCATTCGCGTCACCTGCTTTGTTTTAACGATCAGGTGAGATTTCTCACTTCGTTCGAAATGACAGAAAGCATTATACTATTTTTTTTCGTAATATGATTAGATCAT
>JAAYPC010000325.1 GCA_012519985.1 Fibrobacter sp. | reverse complement strand
TTTTCCTGAGCTGTAACTCTTTTTACTGTCTGGTTAGCTTTCTTCTGCCATAAGATAAAGACATTTCTACATAAACCAATCATTCAAAATCCAAATATAAAAGAACAGTAATGGCAAGTCCCTATCCTGGATTTCAAATTCTTCATTCATAATCCTGTTTTCGTTTAGAATTTGGGTATTGTAACTTGAAATTTGTTTGGAATTTAAGCTTTGCGGCTACCTAATCCGATAAGGCATGAAGAGTTTTTTAATTGCCGATTCTTCGTTTAGAAATTTTTCAGATTGCTTCTGATTAGATATTGTTTTGATATTAAGGTTCCTTTTTCTTTCTTATTTGATATTTTACCCTGAATCGGACGATTGTCACTATCATCCGAATTACGATTACGTTATTTTTCCCCATCAGACACCTGAGTTGTTACAAAAAAGTGATACTTTCCAATAAAAATTGTAGTGCATTCTTCTGGTTATAAATTAAATTTTTTTCAAAATCAGCAGTTTAGACGTTAGCAATTTCTACTCTTCCTGTCTTTTCCTTATAGACACCACGGGAGTATTGTTACCAATTCTACGCCTTCAGATATTTCAAACAACTATATCAGGAGTCTTTTTATGGAAGTAATTATTACTTCAAGTTATGAAGAAATGAGCAGAGTTTCCGCCAAAATCATCGCTTCTGAGATCAGAAAAAAACACGATTTGACTCTGGGACTGGCAACCGGTGATACACCAATTGGAACTTATGAAGAACTGGTCAAAATCCACCAGGAAGAGGGGCTTGACTTTTCAAAAATCAAATCCTTTAATCTCGATGAATATGTTGGATTAGCTCCGCTTCATAAGAATAGCTACAATTATTTTATGCGGGAAAACCTCTTTAATAAAATCAATATTAATATAGCCAATGTGTATGTTCCACAGGGAAATACCGAAGATCCTGAAGAATATTGTAAGTGGTATGAAAAACAGATAGAAAATTGCGGTGGTATAGACCTGCAGGTTTTGGGAATTGGAAGAGATGGGCATATTGCTTTTAATGAACCTGGTTCCTCATTTGCCAGCCGTACAAGGGTCAAGGCTCTTCATAAACAGACTTTAGAAGACAATTCCCGTTTTTTTTCCAGCATAGATGATGTCCCCAGATTTGCAATTACTATGGGTATCGGAACTATACTTGAAGCCAGAAGAATTCTTCTGATTGCCAATGGTGAAAGAAAAGCTGATGTGGTTGCAGCATTTATTGAGGGACCGGTTACAAGTCAGATCACAGCCTCAGCTTTGCAGCTTCACACTGATGTAACCGTCGTTTTGGATAATGAAGCGGCATCGAAGCTTGCCCGCACCGAATATTATAATTGGGTACGTGACCACAAACATCTGGTACAGAAAATGGTGGGAAGATAAAACGCCCCATAATTCTATGCACCCATATAATCCCATAGCACAATTCCCCTACCGTAATCCCCAGATGGGGAACTACGGTAGGGGACAAAGCCACACTTAGGGTCTAATCCAAACTGCTACTAAGCGTTCTTAAAGTCCCCCTTTGGGGGATTTATTGGGTGCGTAGACAAATATGTCCAGACTTTTTGACCTCTTTTCAGGAAAAAAACTTCCTGTTTTTATATATTAAGGACAGCAAATTCATATTTATTATAGTTTTATAGTATTATAATACTATAATGAATAATAAGCAGTTAAAGATACAATCCAACGCGAGAGATGCTATGAGTATTCAGAAAAAATCCAGTCCGTTATACCTCATCCTCACCACCAAATCGATTTCCATGGTGATTCTTTCCGCAGCAGTTTTGCTGTCATCTAATTTTTCTGTTTTAGCCCAACCGGCCAAAGGTGCCAACAAATTCCTGGGTAATATCACCACCTGGAATCAAGTACGCTCTGATTTTCTCCAATACTGGAACCAGATCACTGGTGAAAACGAGAGCAAGTGGTCATCGATTGAGGGTACACGAGGTACTATGAGCTGGCGGGGCACAGATAATATCGCAAAATTTGCAAGAGAGAACGATATTCCCTGGAAATTTCACACCCTTATATGGGGCAGCCAATACCCAAACTGGTTGAATAATCTCTCTTCAGACGAACAACTCAAGGAAATCACCGAATGGTATGATTCAGTGGCAGCTCGTTATCCCGACGTTC
>JAAYPC010000051.1 GCA_012519985.1 Fibrobacter sp. | reverse complement strand
CCCCTCGCTGTATGCATTCGTAATATTAAACAGGAAATAGTTCAGGACCCCGCTGATATTCTCTTTCAGTAAGCATCCGGTAAACCCCATATTTTAACCTACCCAGCCAGTTACTTACGCAGATTCCAATTATTCAATTAAACCCTTATCATCTGTCGGAATCTGAAAAAGACTCTTCTTGAATTCCTGTAACGTTGGCAAAACTGCCACTGAAACGAAAGAAATCGCACCTTTGACCTCATTAATTCGTTGATCCAACTCCTCATTGTCTCTGGCATGAATCATCGCATAAAGATTATATGGCCATTCCGGATAGGAACTCCTGCGATAGCAGTGAGTAATGTAAGGAAATTTAGAAAGAACCTCTCCCGCATCATCACATTTTTCACTTTCAACCTGGAATGCTACCATGGCATTGAAACGATATCCTATCCGGTCATGCTTGATAATACCTGCGAAACGCCTTATTACTCCTCGGCTGATATATTCCTTAATCAGCTCGATAGTCTGTGATTCATCAATTCCTAACTTCTTTGCAAATTGCTCAAAAGGCCGAGGTTCAAATCGGAGTGGCTTCTGAAGAACAGAAAGATTCTTTACGTCTTTTTCTTTATCAAACATCGAGTTTCAATCCTATCTTATATACTTTTTCTGCAGGAAATTCCTTGATATCCATAACTCCCTGCATCTTGCGTAATCTTTCAATTAAAATATCTTTCTGGTTTACACTGCTATAAATCAGTGTAAACCACAGATTAAGTTCACCTGCACGGGAATAATTATGGGTGATCTCATCGATATGCTGCAACTCTTTTGCAATTTCAGCAACATTCTGCGGTTGCACTTTCATTCCGATAAGTATTGTAGAATATCCGATACTATTCCAGTTAATTACCGCTCGAACCGCTCTCAGAATTCCGGCATCGGATAGTTTTTTAAGCATTTCTATGCATTGATCTTCTGAGATCCCGAGTTTTTTTCCTATTACCTTGAATGGACGAACCGATAATGGAAAATCATTCTGAACAAGATTTAACAAATCTTTCTCTAATTTATCCATCTTTTCCCTGTTTTATTGCGTGTTGAACTGTATTGACCAATGATGCAACAGTGGCATTTTCCGCAATAAAGATTTCTCCCTGGTGATATTTTCGAACTGTCTGCGCAGTAATATCTCCTATACAGCATGGGATAATCGAAAAATCCTTACACTCAGGATGATTAAAGAAGAACTCGACTGTCGATGAACTTGTGAAAAGTACATAATCTCCATCTTTTACAGGACAGTCAAGATCAGTTCTCTTAAGTGTTTTATACACCGGTAACACTGTTACTGATGCACCGCGTTCTTTTAGAGTCAAAGGCAGGATTTCTCTTGCCTGGGAAGCCCTGGGAATAAGAATGTTTTCTCCATTAAGATTTTCTGGCAGAATGCTTGTGATACCCTCAGCAACATATTTCTCCGGGACACCATCAGGAATTAACCCGAAATCTGAAAGTACCTTTGCTGTACCCGCACCGATAGCAAATATTTTCTTTCCATAAAGATGCCTCGTGTCTATACCGTTTTTTAACATTGATTTAAGAAAGATCCGGACACCATTGGGACTGGTAAATATCACCATCGTGAATGGCTTGAGGTATTCGGAATTTATCATGTCCAGTGGTTGAGGATCAATAACCAGTACTGGCCAGGGGACAACTGTAGCTCCACTTTCATATAATGTTCTGATCAGTTCATCAGATTGCTCCGGCGTACGGAGAATTACCACTCTTTTTCCTGCTAAAGGTGGTGTTTTGTACCAATTCAATGATGAGGCAAACGAAGCGGTTTTTCCCACTACAAAAGCTGCAGGTGCAGTTATCTGATGCTTTTCCTTTATTGCAGAAATATTGTCCAGCGTGCCGGTTATAACCTGCTGATCAGGAAGCGTACCATTACGGATAATAGCAGCAGGAGTCTCTCTGGTGAATTTGCCCTCTGATAATAATTTTTTGATTATCAAATCAACATTCTGCATCGCCATCAGAAAGACAATCGTGTCTGCTTTTGGCAATTGAAAATTTTCAACAGATTCTCCAGCCATCAGATGTCCGGTAACTATGGCAACTGACCTGGAAAGGCTGCGGTGAGTAACCGGAATACCAGCCCAGGCAGGTGCTGCCAGTGCCGAAGAGATTCCAGGAATTATCTGATAGGGGATACCCTGTTCCTTCAGATATTCCATCTCTTCACTTCCTCTGCCTAAAAGAAGCGGATCACCTCCCTTGAGACGAACCACCATCTTTCCCTCCATTGCATGGCTGACTAATAAGCGATTTATTTCAGCCTGTTCACTGGAGGGTTTGCCACCTCGTTTACCCACATAGATTTTCTGTATCCGGTCAGGCAACGTAGCTATAAGTAAATTATTAACCAACGCATCGTAAATCACCACATCACATTGCTCAAGAATTTTTTTGCCCTTTACTGAGATTAATTCAGGATCACCAGGTCCTGCTCCAATCAGATAGACACATCCGGGATTATTATTCATGAATATCCTGTTTTTGTCTGAATTTATTTATCAACTGATCCGTTCTTGCACAAAACTTTTCCCACCCATACAGTTGAATGAATTCCATCGGATCGATATCAAAGAGTTCCTTCCAGAACAGACATCGATACTGCGGATCAGACAGTAGTGAACGGGCACGAATGCGAATTTCAGCCATGTAAGAAGCAAGTTGCGAATATTCAGTTCCGATTATATCAGCTATTTTCTTTTTTATATATCGGGAAAGACGCGGGCTGGCAGCATTGGTGGACACGGCGATGGTGATATTGCCTCTGTTTACTATTGCAGGCACGATGAATGAGCAAAGTTCAGGTTGATCTACAATGTTACAGGGGATACCAAGAATTGCAGCTTTTCTGGAGATCGCTGTATTGATTGCCGGCGTATCTGTTGCACCTATAATCAGGGAATATTTTTTCTGAATATCAGTTTCAGAAAAAGAACGTGTAACCATAGTAATCCGTTTAGCCAGAAGGGAAAAGTGCGGATTAAAATGTGAAGCAATAACAGTTACTAATGCATCTGCACGAAGGAGACCAGTTACTTTGCGCAATGCTACCCGGCCGCCGCCTACAACCAGACAATCTTTACCACTGAGATCAAGCATGACAGGATAGAAAGACACCTTTAATTACCTCTTCCCAGTAACTTGTTACTCAATTCTTTTCCTAAATCTACCGATGCAGACATGGGACCGGACACACTTTTCTCCACAAATTGATCTGTAAGTGGATCAACATAAAAGCCTTTCATTTCTAACATGTCTCCAGAAATGTTGGTGAACATGCCAAAAGGAGTGCGACAATCAAATCCCAAACTGGTCAATGCGCTCAGTTCTGCAAGAGAAATAATTCGCTGTAAGCCATCTCCTGCCTTAAGACAAAGATCACGAACCCTGTTGTCGGATTTTCTGGTTTCCAGAGCGATTACTCCCTGGCCGGGAGCAGGATAGAAAGTTGAGGGATCGAAACGCCATGAGATTTTATCCTGAAGCCCCAAACGAATAAGACCAGCTTCAGAAAGAACGATTCCATCATAAAAGCCCTTTTTCAGCTTTGACAATCTGGTGTCAATATTTCCCCGTATATCGGAAAACTGAAAATCAGGTCGTAAACGGGAAAGTAAAGCGCGTCTTCGCATGCTGCCAGTACCAATGACAGCATTCATCGGAAGTTTATCTAAGGGAAGATTGTCACGGGAAACAAGAACATCACAAACCGATTCTGGTGTGAAAAATGCACACATTTCCAAATCAGAAGGAATATCTGAGGTGATATCCTTAAAACTATGCACGGCAATATCTATAACTCCATCGAGAAGCGCCTGCTCCAGCTCTTTTATGAAAACTCCCTTACCACCAATCTGAGAAAGGCTTGTGCGCTGGTCCTTATCCCCGGAAGTCGCTATTTTTACAATTTCAATATTTAAAGAAGAATCGGCTGCTCTCAATCGTTTTGCGGCAATGTCAGCCTGAGCAAGTGCCAGTTTGGAGCCACGAGTACCCAATTTTATTGACATAAACATTCACACCTGCTTTTAAACCGGTACCATCGGATGAATTCATTTACCTGTTGTCTGATGATTTTCTCTATTGCCCTCAATTCATCCATTCTGTTGCCCAGCCGCTCATTTGCTGTTGTACGGAGATCATCGATACAGACCAGTTTCACATTTTCCATAGTTCCAAGTGCCGGATCAGCGTTGCATGGAGCACCAAGATCGATAATTAACAGTGGATTTGATCGATCCCTCACATGGGACTGGTTAAGAATACATTGCTGTGATGCAGTAGCCAAAAGAACTATATCAAATTTCTTCAGGCTTTCAGTAAATCTGTCAAATGACACATGTTCAGCATCGAAATGTTCACAAAAACGTTTTGCCCGTAAATCGGTTCTGTTGCTGATGCCAATTTTGCCAGGATTCATAGGATGTAATCTTTTCAAGGCACGAAGACCCATCGAGCCTACGCCCACAACAAGAATACGTTTATCAGACAAGTCATCCGTAATCTCTAACATCTTTTCGACAGCTATTGATGCAATAGACAAGGCTCCACGACTGGCAGCGGTTCTATTTCGCACCTGTTTTCCGGTAGCTATAGATTGCTGAAATAGACGGTTAAGATATGAAGCTGTTTTTCTCTTTTTAAAACAGACAAAGTATGCCTGACGAATCTGGCCAAGAATTTCATGTTCTCCAAAAACCATCGATTCAACACCAGAAGCCACTCGAAAAAGGTGCTCCACAGCTGCTTCACAACGATAATTTGTAAGATGTTCTTTCAAGGTAGAAAAGGGTATGTGATGAAAATCAGCCAGGTATTTGCTCAGCCATGATGAAGCTTCATCATGATCTTTACATACATAGTAGATTTCTATTCTGTTACAAGTGCACAAAGCAACTGTTTCATGCAAAGGTGCGTTTGGTGGTATCGAATCAAGGAAATGCTGAAGTCTTTCTTTTTCCAGATACAGCTTATCCCTCATGTAAATAGATGAGCTGCGGAAATCGGTAACCAGAGCACCAACATGCAGCATTATTTAATCTCCTTACTCAGAATACTGAGTGCTGCATCATTTTTATCGATTGCGTTGTCTATTTCAGTATCATTATGCGCTGCAGAGATAAACCATGCCTCAAACTGTGATGGAGGCAGATAGATCCCTTCCTTAAGCATAGCATGAAAATATCTGGCGTATCTTGCAGTATCACATTGCTTTGCATCATCATAAGAAAGTATTTGATTGTTCTCTGTAAAAAACAGGGTCATCATCGACCCAACACGGTTACAGACAGCAGGAATTCCCAAAGATTTACAACTTTTAATAATCGATTGGGCAAGACGATCCGCATTCTTTTCGAGTTTCAAATAGATTTCAGGATTGTTTTTTATTGTCTTCAGAGTCTCAATACCGGCTGCTACAGCCACAGGGTTACCACTGAGAGTTCCGGCCTGATAAACCGGTCCTGAAGGAGAGATCATTGACATGATTTCTTTTTTGCCTCCGTAAGCTCCAATTGGCATACCCCCGCCAACGATTTTTCCCAAAGTGGTAAGATCAGGTTCAATTCCATAAAGCATCTGAGCACCACCGGAAGATACTCTGAATCCGGTCATTACTTCATCAAAGATAAGAAGAGATCCATTATCAATGGTAATTTCCCTTAATGCCTGCAAAAAGCCATCTGCTGGTGCAACCACTCCCATGTTACCGGCTACAGGTTCAACTATAATAGCTGCGATTTTGTTTCCATGTTCTGCAAAGAGCGACTTTACAGAACCAATATCATTGTATTTGGCAAGAAGAGTACAGCTTGCTACAGATTCCGGAACACCTGGACTGTTCGGTACACCAAGAGTGGCAGCTCCTGAACCTGCTGCAATAAGAAAGCTGTCCCCATGGCCGTGATAACATCCTTCAAATTTGACAATCAGATCACGTCCGGTGTATCCACGGGCAAGTCTTATGGCACTCATGGTTGCTTCAGTTCCTGAACTGACAAGCCTCACCATCTCTATTGATGGAATCATGGAGATGATTAGTTCGGCAAGTTCAGTTTCTGCTTCTGTGGGAGCTCCGAAACTGGTTCCGGATTGCGCAGCTTTTACTATCTGTTCAATCACTGAAGGAAAAGCATGCCCCAGAATCATAGGCCCCCAGGACCCTACGAAATCGATATACGTATTACCATCAATATCTGTAAGAAAAGCTCCATTTGCTTTCGAGAAATAGACTGGTATTCCACCAACACCTTTAAAAGCCCTGACCGGTGAATTCACACCACCTGGAATAATTTTTCTGGCTTTTTCAAACGCAGCTTCACTTCTACAATACTGGTTCATATTTCAACTGGCTCCGTTTCGCTTTGAAGGCTGATAGAGACATTGTGTTTCTTCACCCAGATAATCGCCGTTTATGGCAAACGCACGTGCCCTGCATCCACCACAGATTCTTCTGTATTCACAATACCCGCACTTGCCATGATATTGATCGACTGCACGAACTTCCTGAAAAAGAGGTGACTTCTCCCAGATCATTTGGAAATCATAATCGCAAGCACGAAGATCTCCTGCTTCTTTTTCAAGAAAACCGCAGATCTGAACTTTACCTGTATTAGAAATAAATGCAAAGCCCTGTCCTCCAAGACATCCTTTGGTCATGGCGTCAAGGCCATGGGTTTCTCTGGTGACTGCTCTTCCGGCTGCCTTTTCCCTTTCCCGAAAAACCCTATAATAATGAGGCGCACAGGTTGGTTTGACAGTGATTGCAGACGACAATTGACGTTCATAAATCCAGTTTAGGGTCTGTTCATATTGGGTAGGGGAGATCATCTCATCCTGAAGTTCTTCAGCTCTACCCATAGGAACAAGAAGAAACGGATGAAACGATACAGCTCCCAGTTTTACAGCCAGATTATAAATATCCGGCAACTCTGCAAGATTGCTTTTGGTAATGGTTGTATTGACCTGAAATTCCAATCCTGCTATTCTGGCTACTTCGATTCCTTTCATCAATGCCTGAAAAGCTCCTGGCACACCACGAAAGCAATCATGACTTGACTCAGTAGCACCATCTATGCTTACACTGATTCTTGCTATTCCCGAATCGATTAATGCCTGACAATTTTCCTTATTCAATAAAGTTCCACAGGTGGCCATGACCATACGAAGGCCCTTGTCGGTTCCATAACGTGCAAGCTGGTAAATGTCTTCCCGAAGCATTGGTTCACCACCGGTGAGAATGATAATGCACTTACCGGTGGAAGCAATAGAGTCGATGATTTTGATACACTCACTGGTGGAGAGTTCATTTGCATATTTTTCTTTTATAGCAGAAGCACGGCAATGCTTGCAGGAGAGAACACAGGATTTAGTGAGTTCCCATGCAATAAGTCGCAACTGTGGAATAGAAGATTGGGAAGGTACATTCATTAAAACTTCTCTTCCTGCAAAAGTTCACATGCCTGATCTGCATGATAAGAAATAATTAAACCGGCCCCAGCTCTCTTTATAGAAGTAAGGATTTCCATTATCACTCTGTTTTCGTCAATCCAGTTATTCTGAGCGGCAGCCTTTACCATCGAATACTCACCGCTTACATTATAGGCCGCAACAGGAACATTGAATTTGCTTTTTACTCTGTGAATTATGTCCAGATAGGATAAAGCCGGTTTAACCATTATTATATCGGCTCCCTCCTGCAGATCCAATTCAACTTCTCTTAATGCTTCAATGGCATTTGCAGGGTTCATCTGATAGGTTTTTCGATCACCAAATTTTGGTGCGCAATCTGCAGCATCGCGGAAAGGCCCGTAAAAGGCAGAAGCATATTTTACAGCATAAGACATGATAGGGGTATCGGAGAATCCCTGGGAATCCAGAGCCTTTCTGATTGCTCCAACTCTTCCATCCATCATGTCACTGGGTGCAACAATATCTGCACCAGCAATAACATGAGATAATGCCTGCTTTGCCAATATTTCGATTGTGCGTTGGTTGTCTATCTTGCCATTTACCACAACACCGCAATGCCCATGGGTGGTATATTCACAGTTGCAAACATCGGTTATCACCAAAATATCATCATCAAATTTATTTTTAATGGCCCTTACAGCCTGTTGAACTATGCCGTTTTTGTCAGCGCCAACTTCTCCGGTTTCATCTTTAGATTCCGGGATTCCGAAAAGAAGAACCGCCCGAATACCCAGGTTCCGTATTCTCCGACATTCAGAGAGAATATTGTCAATAGACATTCTGTATACACCAGGCATCGATCCGACAGGTGCCTTTACACCGTTACCCGGACAGATAAAAAGCGGCATGACAAAATCTGCCGGTGAAAGTCTGGTTTCCTGAACCATGGAACGAATCAGTTCGCTGGTTCTTAATCTACGCATCTGCACTTGCGGATAGCCCATTTAACCCCCAAAATTATTACAGATTTCAGATTTAGGATTTTAGATTTAGGAGCGTGAATCGTAAGTTTGTATACTTAAATCTAATGAATCTTAAATCTGAAATCTCATATTGCATTGCTTATTTCATCTTCGGTCAGATAACAAGCAGGATCTTCCTGCCACATATCTCCATAAACCGATTCTGCTCGTGCCCGGAAATTACCATTGCAGATCTCTTTCCACGCGCAACGCCCGCAACGTCCTTTTAAAAGTATTTTGCGGTTTCGAAGCGATACCAACAGTGGATTTTTTTCATCGCTCCATATTGAGCTGAAAGGCTTTTCTCTCACATTTCCTAAGCTGTGATGTCGCCAGAATTGAT
>JAAYPC010000324.1 GCA_012519985.1 Fibrobacter sp. | reverse complement strand
CTACTATTGATTTAGGTCTCCCCTGAAAAAGATAGCCCTCAAAACCATATTTTTCATTGTAGTAACGGGCATAAGCACTGTGAAATCCCTGAAAAAGATCTTTCATTGGACGATCATTCAAACGCAGAGCCATTTCATAATGTTTAGGGTAGAAAGCTATTCCCAGGAGTTCAAAGCCGGTAGTGAGCAGGAATTTATTAAGGAGTTCGATAAATTTGTCCTTATCAGTAAAATCACAGAAAAGGACCCGGCAATCTAAAACCTTGGCAGTGACATGGTGAATGGCACCTGAAATACAGAGTCTCCCTTTTCTGGCCATTTTTTTACCTCTTTTGTGTTAGTGTGGTGAAGTAAGAAAAGAGTTTAGAAGAAAAAGCCATCAAAATCAGGGCCAGGATTTGAGCTTGGGGGCTGGGAAACGAGTTAAGGAAAAGTATCCTGTGTCCCCATTTTGGAAAGAATCCGTTTGACTCGGGTTTAATCGGAGGAAAATTGGTACTTTATTTTTTAAAAAACCGATACCATGTCTTTATAACATCAGACGGTAGATCAAGATTTGGCGACATGCGGAAATTGCACTCTCAGGAGCATAAGATTCCTCCGTCCCCAACGGAAAAGACCGCTTTAATAAAACCCTCCCATGATATCCAAATTCCCCATAATCTTAAACAGCACACCAGTATTTCAAACACTGTACTCTCTATTTAGAATCTATTCTAACTGTCTGCATTCTTTTACGACACTTTTTATCCTAATCTGGTAGTTTCACGCTCATAAAAATCCAAAATCTCATTATCAATATAAAATGCAGTCTGCCCCCAGCATCCTTAATTGTACTGCAATAAGAGGATAGTATAATTATCGGTGTCTTCCATCGCATGAACCAATAGGTCAGTATGACCGAAGACGTCTCAACTCACATTATCCTATCTGGTCAGTGGGACTGAAGACGTCTCAACTCGTGTTAACATGACTGGTCAATCCGATTCTGGATCTTGCACAGCATGATCAGGCTGTCATTTTTGTCAAAAAGTGCTGCCTTTAAGCTATTTCAGTAAATTATCCTCACAAATAAGGTACAGACAATTAGCAGATCATTGTCATGGAGGGCATACCATTCAGAAGTAGAAAGAGGCAAATTCAGGGTGGATCGTTGATAATTCGGGACAAAAAAAGATCAGTGTTCGAGCAAATTCTGACTACCCTATATATACTTATCTTGATTTTGACTTCACAAGCTAATATTTTAGTTAATCAGATTAGTATTCGCTCTTTCTATCTTTAGGTTTCGATGCTATCCCATTATATTAAACAACATAATTCAATAAAAAAGTTCCTATTATGCAAAATTTTATAAAACTTCTCACCTTGTTGTTCTTCGTGGCCGCTTCTATAATTGCTGATCAGTCCAGGATGCAAAATGAGCTTAAAAAAACCAGATCCGGCGATGTTTTCTATACCAGATTCAACTTTTACTATGAAAAAGGTACACATAATACTACAAACTATCTCCGTGGCAAGTTCTTGCCGGTGAATACCCCTGTCACTTTTATCAGATACAGTGGGAACAGCATCTATATACGTTTACCTAACGATGAAAAAATCTGCTTATACAATGTTCCGATCTACTCTGGAGAAAATCTTAACGGAATCTTTAAAAGAACACTCTCAACTTCGAAAACGATCTTAAGCGAATTTACCCAGGAAGAACAGAAAGCCATTAAAACTGGTGAAGTACGAACCGGGATGAGTAAGCAAGCGGTTATAGTTTCTATTGGCTACCCGCCAAAACATAAAACACCTTCTCTTGAAAGTGATTCATGGCGTTATTGGAGACACAGATACAATACCATCGTTGTTGAATTTGATAACGATACAGTCGTTAGAATCCGTAATTAATACCAGAGAGTAAATTTTTCGGCGGCCGAACAAGAATGATTGAGAAATGTTATTGAATTCCAACAAAAGCGCTGTTTTCAGGCCACTGATTACCATCCACATCATATTTCTACACTGCTTTCCATTCCATCTGATTACTTGCCCTTTTACACTTAACCAGTTATATTTTCCTTTATCTGACAGACAATACCATTAAAGGAAAATGCTTTCCCAAATTAACTGTCATTTGAAACAAGATGGATCTCAAATGGAGAGATAAAGTGAACAGACACCTGCTCATCCTGATTACACTTATTCTGCATGCTTGGGTAATTAAAGCAAACGATGTAGAAAAAGAAGAGTTCCTGAAAAAAGGGTTCAACTGGACGCACTATGAAACTGCCCAAAAACTAAATCTGGATCTTGAAAACTACGCCATCTATGTTAAAAATAAATCCGATAAAATTAGAGGTACTGTTATGATGGGAGTCGGAGGAGGGGCCTGCGGTGTAGGACTCTATTTTTTCCTTTGCGTGGCATTAATCAATTCTTTCGAAGAAGACTATGAAAGGACCAATTATTATTTGGGTTACGATGAATACTATGATGATGATGTTGATGCAGATGATATGATCAAAGCCATTTTTCTGCTATCAGGGAGTATGTGGATGGCTACTGGTGCAGGTTTGATTATCGGTGGGGCAGTTAAACGCAGCAAAATTGGAAAAGTGTTCACAAAAAGTGGAACACGGATCAGCCTTCGACCGGAATTAGACGCAATAAACGACAGGTACGGGATGCGATTGTCTCTTTCCTTTTGAGCGTGAGTGAGAATTCTTTTGCCAAACGGGTTTCATTAGATTTAACTTATTGTTTTTAAGCGGAATGAAGGATTAATTAAAAACACATAATAACCGTGGATGGGGGGAATATACATAATGAGAGCTGTTAAATCGTCAATAATATTAATTATTTTTACCCTATTCTCCCGAATGGTTCTGGCCGTTGATTCTGAAGAGCAAAAACAGCTTAATGTACAAGACAGTGCAGATGTACAAGGCAGTGCAGATGTACAAAATACTTTGGGTGTACAAAACACAACAGATATGAAAATTACTAAAGATATCCAAAAGCTCATGGAACTGCAGAAACACCTGGAATTACAGAAGATTCAGAGTTTGCAGAAAGAACTCGAAGAACAGGAGTTTAGAAGTTATGGATTCAATTCAAAGCATTATCGAATCGCTAAGCTAATGAATCTGGATGCAGAAAACTACAATCTCTACTATGCAAACAGAAGAAACAGAAGAAAAGGTAACAGACTGATGGGTATCGGAGGTGGGGTCGCCACTATCGGACTAATTTTTGCCATCGATGGGATAGAATCTCTAATAAAAGGTCCTGCACGCTATAAAAATAATGGTCACTATGATTACTCTGATCACCTTTCTGATTGTTTTGCAATTGGAGGCACTTGTATCGGTACTGGTTTAGGCTTAATGATCAGTGGTGTTATTAAACGCAATAAGATTAAAGATGTATACACCAAAGATGGAAAACAGCTATTCTATCGCTGATCGAAAATCTTTATTTAAAAGTTTTAAAAATCCGACAGCTTGAAGCTATCATTGCGGCCTATTCCTTCCTTTTTCATCTTTTCCACGCACCAGGCTTACCTGTGTGCGTGAATCTGGTATATAATCAAAGATATAAAAAAACTGTAATTTAGCATCGCACCGTTATATATTATTGAATATTTATCAGTTATAGTGAATTTTCAAGGATTTTCCGCTTCAGTATGATTTCTTTGGCCATGAAGAGTTTCTATTTATGGACCCCTTTTTCATTAAGTGAACCGATAGAGGATTTCTATTCCTTGCCTCTACCCCAAAAATGGGAAATTCCACCTCCCGATTTTATCGATAAGAAAAAGCAGCGGAAGCTGAATGATTTTTCAAAATTAGTCCTACATTCAGCCATAAAGTGTTGTGCTCCGGAAAACAGAAGCTACATTACTGTGTTATCTTCCAGAAATGGTGACATAAATAATGCTTTTAAAGTACTTCAAGATATTGCAAAAGGTGAGCTGGTTTCCCCTCAGATGTTTGTTAACTCGGTTTTAAACATGCCATTTGCACACTATTCCATCTTTTTCCAAAATAATTTACCATCCAGTGCTATCTCTTCCAATGAATCTTCGCTGGGTTATGGTTTTCTGGAAGCGGTGTTGAATTTAAAGCGATTTGGTGGAAATGATGTGCTACTGACATGCGCAGATCTTCCACTGGAGGGTGATCTGGAGGCCTACAGTGACACCTCTTATGTTCCATATTCGCTATCGATGATAATTTCGAATGACGACGATCAAAAGAAAGGATTCTGTTTCGAATACGAGCCACACACAGGTAAAAAGAAACAGAACCGATTACCGGATGCATTGGATTTTTATTTCCATTTCCTTAATGGTAATAATGATACCTTTATATCTGAAACACCGGATTCCAGGTTTGTATGGAAAAAACATTCTCCAGACTGTATCTTCTAATGAACAGCACTCGATTATCTTTTTG
>JAAYPC010000050.1 GCA_012519985.1 Fibrobacter sp. | reverse complement strand
CTCTCTGGTGCTTTTCAATTCCGAAAAGCAGAGCTTTGAGTATGTTTTTCAATGGCGAAATTCGGCAGTAAAAAAGAATACTCTGTTCAATCAATGGAAAAATCCTCATGATCTTCCGTGGTTCTTCTCACAGATAAACAGTTTTTCTATTATCGAAACCACTTCAATCGATTCATTGCCACCTGAGGCGACAAATGAAAGAGCCTGGCTGAGCAGATCAGGGTTTAACTCTATAATGTATGTTCCGCTGGTTTCTCAGGGAAAAGCAGTTGGTTTTCTGGGTTTTGAATGTTTAAAGGAGGCAAAACAGAGATTATCTGAGCAATTGAAAAAAATATTGAGGATCGCCGCAGTAATTTTTGTAAATGCAATGAACAGAAAGAAAACCGAGCAGGCGCTTACCCAGTCTCAGAGAAAATATCGTACCATATTTGAAAACACCGGCACAGCAATGATTATAGTCGAAAACGATTCGCTGATAAGCATTGCTAACTGCCGTTTCTGTCAGTTTACCGGCTATCAGAGATCGGAAATTGAAGGTCTTATGCGTCTTGAGGAGTTCATTTTTCCTGATGATTTAGCGCTATTGGCTGATACTGCCCAAAACTGCCTTACTGAAGCTAATGAATTGCGGATTCTGGATAAGCATAAAAAGGTAAAACACGTAATTGTACATACAGCCTTGATACCGGAGGCAACTCAAAGAATTCTTTCCTTTATAGATATAACAGAGCGGGTACAGGCAGAGCAACGTTTACGGGATCTAAATTTCTCAAAAAGTGAATTTGTATCGATTGCTTCCCATGAGATGAGGACTCCTCTTACCGGAATTATCGGTTTAACTCAGACACTTTTATCAAAAGATATCGATCTGTCCGAAGAGGAAAAGATACGTTTTCTGCAGATTATCGAATCGGAGGGTAACCGTCTTTCTTTGCTGCTTAGTGAGCTTCTTGATCTTACAAAAATTGAAACAGGTACAACTGAGTTTAATCCAGTTAAAATTGATGTACTCCAAATGATCAATGAAACCACCAGTGTGTTTCCTTTGCCACCCACGATTGAATTGAAAATTGATGCTCCTATGGATCATGTAGTTTCTGTAAAGGCAGATCGCGATCGAATTAAGCAGGTGCTAATGAATTTAATGGAAAATGCGGTCAGATACAGTAAGGAAACCGGTAAAATTACCATTTCGGTACGTGAACAGGATCATGCTGTTTCAATTGCTGTCAGTGATACCGGGCCAGGAATCAGAAAGGAAGATCTTTCAAAGGTTTTTAATAAGTTTTTTCGCTCTAAAACAGCCCATAAAATTGCCAGCAAAGGGACCGGCCTGGGTCTTACAATAGCCAAAAATATCGTTGAAGCACATGGAGGAAAGATCTGGGTGCAATCCCGGGAGGGGCAGGGAAGTACTTTTATATTTACCTTGCCCCAGGATTAGGAAATGTCTCCGAGGGTTGAAATCAATTTGCGTTTTTTTTAATTTTGATTCTCTTCTCAAAGGCGGTGTTTTCCTGAAACGATTCTCTCAAAACGGAAAAATTCTTTAATTTTCATGGCAGAGTTAAAAAATAAACGGGCTGTATTATTTGCTACCACAATTGGTGCCTTTCTTATCCCTTATGGTGCTTCTTCGATAAATATCGCTTTGCCAGCCTTGGGAAACGATCTTAAGATGAATGCAGTGCTTCTAAGCTGGGTTGGAACATTGTACCTCCTTTCTGCTGCAATATTTTTAGTTCCATTTGGAAGGCTGGCAGACATATATGGAAGAAAAAAGGTTTTTTTCTGGGGAATAATAATTTTTACTGTAGCATCAGTTTTAAAAGCATTCTCTGCCTCAATTGCCTTTCTTTTTACAATGCAGCTTATTAATGGCATTGGCGCCGCCATGGTTTTTGCAACTGCTGTGGCAATAGTCACTACTATCTATCCTCCCTCCCAACGCGGACAGATTTTGGGAATCAATGTAGCTTCCACTTATCTGGGATTATCGGTAGGACCGGTGATAGGGGGATTTTTAACCCAGTTCTGGGGATGGCGAGCCGTTTTTTTAAGCAATGTACCACTTGGAATCCTGATTATTATTCTGGTTCTTTTTAAGGTAAAAACCGACTGGGCTGAAGCCAGGGGGGAGAGTTTTGATATTGCCGGTTCGCTTATCTACGGTTTGGGATTGGCCATCATGATGTATGGAATATCAAGACTGCCTTCGATTATCGGAGCACTTATCAGTATCATCGGGGTTGGGGTTGTTGCGTTTTTTTTAATCTATGAAACTCATATTACTTCTCCAGTACTTCATATCGGATTATTTAAAGGAAACACAGTATTTACCTTTTCCAACATTGCTGCTTTGATTAATTACAGTGCTACCCATGCGGTGGTTTTTCTGCTTAGTTTATATCTGCAGTATGTAAGGGGGTTCAAACCACAGAAAGCAGGATTGATTCTTTTTGTTCAGCCCATGATAATGGCAATTTTTTCTCCGATTGCCGGAAGATTATCCGATCGTTTTGAACCGCGGATCGTTGCTTCATCAGGTATGGCATTAAATGTCATTGGTCTGATAATGCTGGCATTTATAGGTCCAGATACTGCTGTAAGCAGCCTAATTATTACTCTTTTAATCCTGGGGACCGGTTTTGCTCTTTTTTCCTCACCAAACACTAGTGCTGCGATGGGTTCGGTCCAGAAGCGTTACTACGGAATTGCCTCTGCAACCATCGGAACTATGCGTTTATTGGGCCAGATGTTCAGCATGGCCATTTCTACTCTAATTTTTACAGTGCGGATCGGAGAGATACAGTTGAATTCTGACCAATTTCAGCCTTTTCTTATCGGCTTGCGAGGGGCATTTTATGTTTTTGCAGGTGTATGTGCTTTTGGTGTGCTTGCTTCCTATGCCAGAGGCAAAGTGTTGCAGTCAGACTGATAGATTCAATAATATTAACAATTTATCCCCTTGAAAAATTAAAGCGATAAAATCCGCAGAGTTCTAAAAAGGTATAAAATCTGTTATTTACCTTGCAGACAAAATTCCCTTCCCGTAATCTCACTCTTGTAAAATAATCATACAGCATCTATTTTTCTTCTACAATGAAACAAAGACATAACAACTGGTTTATGCGTATTTTCAGCTACCCTGTTGTTGTTAAAGACCTTCTGATGTCATTTGTTCATGAGGACTTTGTTAAGGATCTGGAATTTGCTTCTTTCAAAAGACTTAACCCTGATTTTTTCCCCGCTTCTCAAAAATCTCGCCACGCTGATGTGATCTATGAGATTACCTCTCATGGCAAAACCGCCTATATCTATCTTTTCATAGAATTTCAATCTACAGTTGATTGGTTCATGCTACTACGGATGGCCAGATATATGCTGGAATTCTATGATGAACTTCGAAGAAGTGGTAAACAGAAATTATTAAACCCTGCTTTTGCTATTCTTCTATACAGTGGCGAACCAATATGGAATGCCCCGGAAAAACTAAGTGATCTTCTGCTGGATTCATCGATACCAAAAGAATACCTGCCTGAATTCAGATACTATAAAATTGCAATAAACGAAATTCCAAAACGTGATCTAGTAAAGCT
>JAAYPC010000049.1 GCA_012519985.1 Fibrobacter sp. | reverse complement strand
TTTCCGACCTTCATTTGATTTTTCCCGGCCTACATTTATCAATTTCCGGTTTTCTGGCCAACAATTATTTGATCCCTGACAGGATCAGAAGAAAATTTGATTCGATTATGGGAATTCCTGCATAAAATATTGAAATGTATCTCCAAAACGATTTTTAGGTAGGAATGATTTTTTGGTTGTGGATGTGGATGTGCTAAAACATGGATGGATCTACAAATATTTGATCCCTGATGGAATCAGGAATAAGTAATTGCAGGAATAAACAAGGTTTTCATTGAAAACCTCTTCCCTTTCCTGTAGCAGCCCTGTATTCCAATTCCCGCATATCCCTTGAACTGATCTTCTCTCTTGTCTTGCGACAAATATAGATCTCATCTCCAGGACGCTCTATCACCTCAAAACCGGTTGATCTTAACATGGCCATAATTGCACTATGATTAGGTATCCACCAGTTGGTAGGATCATCTTCCAGCGAATGCTCAACAAATGCCATTCTCGGCCATCCCTGCTGGTTCATCTCCTCTCTCTTAAAAAGCGAAACGTTCTGATTTCCCTCATACTCTTCCGGTGACCGCAAGGTCATGCTCTGAAAAACCAGCAGCTTCGAAGTAACCCTTGACACTATATCCAATGCCAGAAATGGATAACGTAAATGATAGAAAACCCCCATGAACCACACCAGATCATATTTTCTGGTGCTTTTTGCCAAATCATAAACCTGCATTTTTTTAAAATCAACGTTGAGTCCAAATCTCCCCTGGGCCCATCTTGCCTGCTTCAAATAATGACTGTCAATATCGATTCCGGTAACCGAAGCCCCCATTCTGGCCAGCTCAAATGAATAAAACCCGGCATTGCATCCAATGTCCAGTACACGCCACCCTTTCAGATTTGGAGGCAGAAAATTACAGATCTGGTTCCACTTGAAAGCAGGGAAATCTCCCAGAGGATGTCCAGGTGCGGTCTGGGTTCCATCGGGCAAATGAAGATTATGGAACCAGGGAGCCAGAGAATCTATCTTTTTTTGTAAATTATTCATCAGGACCTACCCCGCTTACGTTCATTTCAGAGCTCTGTCAATTCATTTTTTAGCATCGTGCAATATTTCTTTCGCAGTTTCTCAAATCGTCCAGCATCCGGCTCCCCTTTCAATGAATCTGCTGCCAAACTTACATATCCCAATCGAAATGCCAGATATGCTATGTTAAAAAATTGCTGCCTCTTATTCACAAAAGAATCTATGGAAGTAAAATTCTCCAGAAAATGCTCTCTTTTTCTCCTGTCCAATTCAAATTCCACAAAAAAACCTGCTATATCCCAGCAAATGTTCTGAACCCCATGGAAAAACTGATCCGAATGATGCTCTATATGATCCACCTTTACAAATCTGTCGCCGGTTTTCAAAAAATCATGAGGCATCATGCGTCCATCAATTGCCACAGCCACCTCCTCATAAAGTGAAGAAGTTTCTGGAGTGAATTTCTCCAGACACCTGCACCAATTCTCCCCCATCCCTTCCTTCACATTGGTATAGATCATCTCAAACATCTGATCATAGCTGACCTGTAAAGAAGCACCCATAGTCTTCTGAATAAAAAGCAGATATTTTTTAACAAAATCAATCAGCGACTCATCAAGATCGGATGCTTTCAAAACATTTCCCTCCACAAAAGGCATCACAGCAAACCCATTGCATAACTGATCTACCGAAGGAGTAAACCCCATTTCGGCCAACTTCTGTGCACGTTCTACATTCGAAGCACCGTATTTTCCCAGCCCAACGAACTTGGCAATCCAACGGTTTTTCTTCTCTTCTGAATTATCAACCAGCATAAATTTTCTTCTTTCATGATGTGGATGTACAGGTGGAAAATCGGAAGGCTCTGTTATAAACCTTGACCTCCACATACCGGCAGATATCTCGTAAACCAGTCTTTTTTGAAGATTTCTCTCCAGCTTTCCATTTAAAATCCACTGATTTTCAAAACTGCCGGTGTATTTTTTGTAATCATTCCAGAGCACTCTGGCATTTTCCGATATGAATCTTTCACCCGATGGAAGCCAACTGGGAAAAATCACAGTTCTATTGCTGGGAACATTCAGACTTTTTACCGCACTCAATGTCCCGCCAATTGATGACCCACTAAGTCCCGGCCCCTCATCTGCAATAATCACGTAATAGCCGGTACTTTGCCTGATCATGTTCTTTATCTTCTCATCCAGTACCAGGAAGCGGTTAAATGGATGCCCCCTCGGTCTTACAGTTAAGGTTTTTACCACACACCCGACACTTTGCAAATGAGCTCCAATTAATGCCGATAAAACCGTACCAATACTTCGCAGACCAATCACCAATGTTTTTTCCGGTTTCATCTCTTTAATAAACTCAGAGGTAGCTTCAAGATAAACCTCAGGGTACAATCCATAAAAAACAAACCCTTCCGGTACATTTAATGTTATCTGCTCAGGAAGTTGCATCTGTTTTAAAATGGATAAACTTTTCTTTATATTTAACCAGCGATCAATCAGAAACACTCCTTCTGACCACAAAGAAAAAATAACCGCACCAGCTTCCATCGATATGCTTCTGCAGACTTCAATTTGCGGATTAATGAGATCTTTATCGGTGCAGAAATAATCGGTAATTCCAGTTTCCAACTCACCGCATTCGATCATCAGACTGATTGCAATATCGTAAAAATCCGGTCTGGTGGGCATTGCCATACCTACCAGCTTTTCTATGATGGCAATTTGATGAGATGTCTTTTTAGTTTGTTTGTAGTTGCGATATATTACCATGAAAACTACCCCATAACGTAATAATTTTGAATCGGAAAAAATGGGAATATCACCCTGAACCCATGAACATGCGAATGATGTGAATCATGCAAATCATAAAATCACACGAACCCAACGAACCACACTATCCGTATACACCCGACACACAGGGCGTTGCCCTGTGCTGAGCTAGGGCGCCCTTTCAGGGATGGGAGAGTTTTTAATATGGTTTTGTCTGGAATCCCAGCCAGTATTGTTTAATGTCATCAATCGCGCTTCATAATCATCGATAGAAAGAATTGAAACTGATGAAGGCTGAACATCTAAACGCATAATAAAATCCAAAGGAACTCCGATGTAGTGTGCAATAGCTGATTTGATCGGATCACCATGACTTACAAGAACTACCGTGCCCTGATAAATTCTTCTTAGTTTCTCTATCAGAGCACTCATTCGTGAAACCACCTCTGGTATCATTTCACCACCAGGTATCCTTACTCTTCCTCTGTATGTGTTGTAAAGCCTCCACAACGGCTCTGCTGATAATTCTTCAAATGATTTGCCGGTCCAATTTCCATAATCAATTTCCAGAAGCTCTTCTACAACATTAACTTTAAGTCTTTTATTCTCTGCCAAAGGTGATGCGGTCTCTATGGCCCGTTCAAGAGGACTGGAATAAATCGCCTCAATTTTAATTTCATTGAAACGACTAACCAATTTTCTCACCTGTTTTTTTCCAGTTTCACTTAGCTTAATTCCACTTTTTCTTCCTGCGATATACTTCCCGACAGGATCGCAATGCCCATGACGCACCAATACAAATGTAGTCATCTCTTTTCCCTTTTTCTTATCTGTATTCTGGAATTAACAGAATATACTGGTCGCCAATATCTCTTGTATGTTTCATCACCCCGTAAAAAATCAAAACGCACAGCATCTCTTTTTACCGAGTCTTCAATTACATGATAAAGTAACAATGTACCAGGACTGTACTGCTCCATCGATGGGTCAAAGCCTCCCAGATACGCATATACCCTGTTGCTATGCGCTAAAGTGTAATAAGTGGCAATGGTTTTTTGACAGAATTTCATTTCATATATTCTCAATAGCCCATACCTGACCAGTCCCGATGCCGCCTGTGTATGGAATTTCTTCAATGTATCGCTGTGAAGTACCCCCTTCTGATTCTTGCTCGACCATCTGGCCTGATGAAGTCCAAACAATCTTTGCAGAAAGGATTCAACATTATTCTCATCTGCAATTTCCAGATGATACCCCCCGCTTCTACTCAGCATTCTTGCTGCACGAGAAAGATTTTTCCTGAGTTTCTTGGGTAAACTGGTTCTCAGACTCTCCAGATCAGATGGCAGCTCAAGATGCGAACAGACATTATAGTCACTTCTTTGCACTTTAAATAAGTCCGGAAATTCGCAGTGAAGAAGAATGCTGTTTTCCGGAATATCCTGTAAATCACATTCATCCCATTCGGAACTGATATCATCCAGATACTGCATTACAGAATTAAATACGACTTTCTCATAACCAGGTAATGCGATAATATCCAGATAATCGGTTATTCCTGTGCCAATAAAACAAAGTTTTCGCTTTCCACTCTCATTTTTATATATGAAAAAAGGGGCTATTCCTGCCAGCAAATATCCATCGTTAAGAATAACTACCTTTAAGCTTCCACCGCCTAAATTCTTCCACCATGGAATAATCCAGTGTGGAAACTGAAACGGAGTGGTCAAGCTGCATCGATGGCAAAGCTCGGTCCAGGCAGGAGAGATTTTTTCAAGATCAGATTCTTTTATTTCTTCTGCTGCGACTTTCACATGGTATCCTTTTTTCAATCTCCTCTTCCCTCTTGGTGGGTTCGTCCCCTGTGGGGGATTTTTAACACACACAGGGCGTTGCCCTGTGCTGAGCTAGGACGCCCTTTCAGGGCTGAAGGATTCCTTGACCCAGTCGTAGGGCTGGGCTATATTAACGTAGGGCATCGCCCAAAACTACTAATCGGCTAGAATCCCAACATCCCCCTTATTAAGGGGGCGCTTTCCAGCGGGGGATTCCAAACCTACGGGCATCGGATATAAAAGCATTCATTATCGATTTACGATTTAGCCTTCGATGATTTTCTCATACAATTGTAAATATTGGGAAGTCATACGGGTTACCGAATAATTTTCTTTTGCAATGCTGTAGCATCTCTCCGGATCGATTTTTTCAATCTCCAGAATCGCTTCAGCCATCTCTTTTTCATCATTGACAAGATATCCGTTTTCCCCATGTTTTATGATTTCATTCAAAGCACCGGCTTTAAAAGCAATTACCGGTACTCCATTGGCCATCGCTTCCATGGCTACCAGGGAGCTGGTTTCCTCTACCTGGCTTGGCACCAGAAGACAGTAAGCGTGGTTTAAAAACCACTCTTTTTCTTCAGTTCCTGCTTCACCTACAAACAAGCATTCATTGCTGTTAATTGCCGGCAAAATTTTCTTCTGGAAATATCTTATGTGCCCTTCATAGGGATACACTTTCCCGGCAAGAACAAAAGGTTTTTGGGCCCTTTTGGAAGCTTCAATTGCCAGATGAAATCCTTTTTCAGGACATATTCTTCCCATCGATAAAGTGTATGCTCCAGACTTTCTGCAAGAAATTTTCTCAGGAATATTTACTCCATTTTCGATAACCGAAGCCCGTCCACTTATCCTTTTTTCCCAACTGTTAAACTGAAAGCGTGAAACACAATTAAAATGGATACCTCTGATCGAAAAGCATTTGCCTTTATACCAATCCACCGGAAGATGCAACGTAACTAATGATGAAAATTGTCCGGACGGGAAATATTCAACGAAATCCAACCCATGAAAATGAATGAGATCAATTTTCCTTTCTCTTATTATACCTGAAATAATGGAACGGTATTTTTTATGTGTTTCTGCTTTGTAGATTTCGTCTATTACACCATATTCACAGTCACATTCTATCAATTCGCCTTCTACCGAAGATCCTTTCTGTGCCAGTACCACCGAGCAGTTCCCAGAACTTATTATTGCCTTATCAAGCTCTTGCAATATCTGCTCTGCACCTCCTGCTGTCTTCTCCGTAACTTTTGCAAAGGGGAAAGCTACATTCAGAATAGTCCTGTTATTCATGATCCTTCGTTCAACTTGAGTAAATGCATTGTTTCTGCAGCGAGTTGATTCCAATTGCTGGCGCTCATTCCCCAATCATAAAACTCGTAAAGCAATACTCCCGGATGTGGAGGTCTTTTGAAATTATACGAAGGAGCCCTGCGAAAACGCTCCACAGTAAGAGGAAAATTCTCCAGAGTCTTCCATTGTGAAGTATAATACTGAATTAGTTTTTTTTTGTTTTCAATCTGCTCCTGATCCAGTTGAACCGACCAGACCGGAATCTGCGGATAATCAATAAACTGATAATAAACCATCTCTGAACTTCCATTACCATGATAACAGGCAAACTCAACCACCTCCGGTGCATCACCCTGGCGTTTTTTCAGCATCTCAACTGCTGCCCACACTGCAAATGCAGTAGTATCATGATCTGGATGGCCCCCTTCATAGGCGTGAGTAAGAACGATTTCGGGTTTACATTTCTGCAGCATTTCCAGTATCTTATGACAAATCGCTCCCATCTGATAAGAAGCTTGTTGATCAATAAATCCCAGTTGGAAAACCTGGGCCTCGGTGATTCCTGCACTGTACATGGCATTTAACTGCTCCTGAAATCTGGCTTTTGAATATGCCTCCCGTGAGCAAAAGCCAGCAGCAATTGCATCATCCATTTTTTTCGGTGCCCCATCGGTCACAGTGACTATCCTCAGGTTGTCTTTCAGATAATGCAGCAATGATGCCGACCCCAAAACTTCATCATCAGGATGTGCACAAAAAAGAATGGCAGAAGGAGTGTTTGACACACCACAGTGTGTTTTATTGCAAAAGCTCTCTAATAATTCAAGCGATTTTTTCATGGTTTAATGGTTTTGGCTAGGAAATTTCCGGAATTTTCCCCAAATATTGGTTTATTGGCTATAATCACACCACCATGCGATCACGATACACACACCACGACACACAGGGCGTTGCCCTGTGCTAAGCTAGGCCGCCCTTTCAGGGCTCAGAGAATTCCTTAACCAGCATGTAGGGCTGAGCTACCTTAACGTAGGGCATTGCCCGAACCCACTTTTGGCTAGAATCCCACCATCCCCCTTATTAAGGGGGCGCTTTCCAGCGGGGAATTCCTACTCCGAACATCTGGAATCCCCCCTTCCCCTCTTAACAAACACCTGTGAACCTCTCTTCACCCCAATTTTAACCCTATAGAATATTAGTAATTCTTATTCTTCATTTAGATATTTTTCCGATTATTTCTGATTAAATATTGTTTTAATATTAGTTCTTATTTTTTTCCGATTTAATATTAATACGTTATTTTATTACCATCAAATCCCTGAGTAGCCACGTTATTTTGTTTAGAATTTACCAACATCTGCATTGCATCACGATACCCTCCGATCGTGCCCACATCTACATAAGCACTGCCGGTCTTGTAACCAAATGCAGTTCCTCCATTGTCCAGATAAGCATTTACCAATGTACCAAAATACTCGTCCCCCCGTCCTTCACAACACCAAAGTCTGTGCAGATCATACAGAACAGAACCTGGCATTTTAAAGGCACCCCATATCCATTTCTCTTTAATCCGCATATTTTTAACATGTACGTATTTTACCCGGTTATTCTCATCAGTCTCCACAGCATCGTACAGATGAGGTTTGTCTACCGGGAACAGCAAGAATGAAAGCTGATTATCAGGAAGAACCAAAAGGCTCTCTGCAGGAAACCAGATCGTATCAGGAAGTCCCACGATAACCTGATCTGACCTGTTTATAAGCGGTAAAGCACAAAAAATGGCATCACAAAGCCCACTGGGATTTTGCTGAACAGTATAACAAAAGTGCATACCTTCTGTGCCGTTTCCATAATACTTGAGTATATCACTTTTAGCCGGTGAAATTACCATACATATATTTGTGACACCAGCGATTTTCATTCTTTCTATAAGATATTCGCTTACAGCCCGTGGACGTTCAATATTTTGGGATATCAGGCTCCCCACCGGAAGAAGCTCCTTTGAAAAAGCTAAAGGCTGAATTCTTGATCCGCAACCAGCAGATGGTATTATACCCCAGTATGTAGCCATAGCATAACTCCCTTAGACTCCTTTAATAATAGCAATCAATTCCTGAGCCCGTTTTTCGGCAGTATGCTCCCTCAAAACCCTTCTTCGTGCCGCTTTTGCAATTATCTGCCGCTCCTTCAGCGGTATTTTTAAAGCATCGATTACATCCCGGGATGAATTAATCAGAATAATCTCTTCACCAGGGGTAAAAAACGTTTCCATTCCTGTCCAGTAATCACTTAAGACAGGTACTTCACATAAGGCAGCCTCAAAAAGTCTCCCTGATGCACAATATCCCATTGCCGCCATTGCTTTTCTGGTTACATTCAAGGTAAAACTACTGGAACAATAAAAACAGGAGTGCTCAGGTGGAGCGACGTGTGGTAAATATCTAATGTTGCGGCTTAGTTTGACACTTTCCGGATATTGAGCACCAGCTAAAAGGAACTGTTTTCTTTTTAAGGATGCTGCCGGTTTAAAAAAAAATTCCTCAAGTTTTTCCTGGCGATCTTTCGCATAAGTTCCCATATACGAAAGGTCGCTGGAGTATTTGTCCATCCTGCAGGTTGGAAAGTGAAGCTGCGGATCTGCACTCCCATAAAGAGGAATCGCCAGCCTCGCACCAAGTATCTCCTTAATTTTCTTGGTTGCTCCACCACCAGTGTAGCTTAACACCAGATCAAACTGACCTAATCCGTTTCGAGGTATGTAGAAAGGCCATTTACCATTCTCAATGCTACTGAGAGTAACCGGTGTATCAAGATCATAAAAAACCTTCAATCCACTACTACAATTCAATATTCCACAAGCATTTATAGCATCAGGACAGTATGAGGTGACAATTGTTACATCTGCACCTCTGACCCATTCTTTTGCTTCGCTTTTTATCTTATCCCATTTCTCATATAAAATCAGTGTCAGTCCATTGCATCTCTCGAAATCACGATTACCTGCGTAATAATCCACATCCTTTTCAAAAAATATCACCTGATGATCCATTCGGGTCAATGCAGATATCAATCCTCTCCATATTGTGGCATGACCATTTCCCCACGAAGAGCTTATTGATAATCCGAATATGACAATTTTCATGCACGCTCCCAATATGCCTGAAAATCACCGATTATGTTGATCTTGCTGATTTCACACGACTCATTGTCAAATTGTAAAACACTGACTGAACCAGTATCAATTGTAATCCGAAGAAAAAGATCAAGAGAAATTCCACTGTAAAACGCGATTACCGATTTTATCGGATCGTTATGACTGAAAACCGCAAATGACTGCCCCTCATGCGTTTCTTTTAAAAGCTGCAACTGACTAATCATACGTGACTGTACTTCAATCATCAACTCCCCATCAGGAATAACGGTTCCGTTTCGGAAAAAATGAAACTGTTTCCACCCGAAATCCGATTCAAGTTCAGAAAACCTCTTATTTGTCCAATCACCGAAATCGATCTCATTAAAGGCATCACATATCTGTATCTGTAATTTTTTCTCTTCAGCCAGTACCGAAGCAGTTTCCACTGCTCTGTCCATTGGACTGGAATAGATTGCGTCAAGATCTCTATCCTTAAAAAACTCTATTAGATTTCTTGCCTGCTTTTTGCCATGATCGCTTAGATGCATCCCAGTCATCCTTCCCGGAATCCGATCTGCGCATTCGATATCACCATGTCTTATGAGATACACGGTTGTGTTCATTTTTTTTCCCGGAATCATACGTATCACATACAATTCACACCACAGGGCGTTGCCCTGTGCTGAGCTAGGGCGCCCTTTCAGGGCTGAGAGAAACCACTATTGGATAGAATTCCATCATCCCCCTTATTAAGGGGTCGCTTTCCAGCGGGGGATTCTGCCATCGCATATCGTTTTATCACCTGGGATGCAAAATCTGCAAACTCTCCTGACTCTATTGGCGGACTGGTTATGGAGGAAACTATACCTCTTGATGGTGGTGTAAAACAGAGAGTCAAGGTAGTATCAAACTCCTGCAGTTTTTCCATTTGATAATCAAACCAGTCACAGGCATCAGGTCTGTGCCAGTCAGCCCAGCTTATTCCAGTCCTCAGTTTCTTTACTTTTAATTTTTTTAACCAGCCAACCGCCTCTTCCAATCTGTGATCTCTGAAATGAAACCATTGACATATCCCCATCATCGGATCAAAATGTTCAAACGCCGGTTTGGGAGTACCATCTGCACGGATTAACCCCATATAAAAATGACGATAATAAGAACTTCCTTCACTCTCTTTATGTCTGGTGGTAGCTTCCCATGTCGGAGGAAGATCCAAAAGACTGTACCAGTAAATTCTCTCCACCTTCCCTGCCAAAAGCTGCATAGTTCGTTTTAAACCAAATGTCTGCACCTCCTCTGCTCCAAACGATGAAGCACCAACCTCTGAGACCCAAACCGGAAGATTGCATACTGATTTAATCTCCTCTATCTTTTGAGGCCACTCATCAATTTGCCAATGGTTCCAGTCCAAAGGAAACCCATGAACTGCAACTGCGTCAAAATAGTCAAGTAAGCCATAACTTTTTAACAGTGAAACAAATCGCGGATCTATTGGCGATATTCCTCCCATCACAACCGTAAGATCCGGATTTGTCTCTTTTATCTTTATCGCCGCAAGCATGGCCATTCTGGAAAATTCTTTCCACTCCGAATCAATGGTAAAATCCCAGTGGGAAAGATTATTGGGTTCATTCCAGATTTTAACAGCTTCAACCATATCAAACCTCTCTCATGAATCCCTCTCTGATCGCGTCAATCGGATTGGCTGACTGTATCTTTTCTTGCCTTTAGCCTCTTTTATGTAGCATTCCAACTGCTCTACTCTGTGAGATGCTGTATGCTCAGTCAAAACCTTTCTTCTGGCCCTTTCTCCTATGGCAATTATCTCCCTGTCCGATACATCAGTAAGATATCTCAGCGTATGCTCAGCAGTTGAACTTATAAGAATTTCTTCACCGAACCGAAAAAAAGTTCCTAGCCCTTCCCAATAGTCACTTATTATTGCAGTACCACAGGCCGCGGCCTCAAATAAACGAACGCTTGGAGCAAATCCAGCCATCAGCATATCAGCCCTGGTTATATTAAGTGTGAATTTCTGAGAGCAATAAAACTCCCGGTGGTCTGATGGAGCTATATGCTCGATATGAGCAACATTTTCCGGCCATAACTGGTTTTGCGGATACAGTGGACCAGCTACAATAAATTTGCCTTTTCTCCACTTGATTGCCGGCCAGATAAGCATTCTGTTCAGGGCATCCTGCCGATCGGCACTGAATGTCCCCATATATCCTAAATCAAATACCTTATCCATTTTTTCGGGATAGTATTGCTCCGGAGACACTGAACAGTAAAGCGGTCTGGCCATAGGAGATCCAAAGACCTGCTCCATCTGATCTAAAATCGGACCACCCGCAAATGATAAGTAAAGATCATAATTTCCAACCTGCTGAGGAGTTATATACTGATATTCCCGTTTCAGAAGCTTGGATAAGGTTACCGGAGTATCAATATCATAAAAGGCTCTTATTCCTTTGGCGGTCTCCATGATCCATTCTCCAATAACTACCCCTTCAGGTACATACGAACCAACGATCACTGTTTCTGCACCCTCTATCTCTTTTCTGAACCTCTGTTTTAAATCATCAACCGATCTGTAGAGTTCTGTTTTACCAAAAGGAGGTTGCGCCAGATCACGGTTATTTGCATACCAGGGCATATCCCTCTCCAGAAACAAAACGTTATGTCCCCGGACAGTCAGCTCCTTTACCAGCCCTCTGTATGTGGTAGCGTGACCATTTCCCCAGGAAGAGGTTATAGAAAGTCCCAGAATAACTATGTCGTACGGAGAGGTCATTATCATGAAGTAACCTCCTGTTGACTTCTGCAACCCATTAAAGCCAGTTCTACAGTTTCAGCTCTCTTTTGATAAGTGTGTTCGGAAAGGATTCTTTCCTGTGCAGCTTTACCGATCTGACGCACCATACTGTAATTGAGAGATTTGATAATTTCAACAACATCATCCCCGCTTTGAGCAACCAGACACTCTTCATGCGGTTTAAGAAACATCTCTATCCCATCCCAGGCATCGGTAATAATGCAAGCCGCAGCTCCGGCAGCCTCGAATATCCTGGTAGGAGGAGAAAAACCACAACAAGCCATGCTCTTACGATTGATGTTCAGCACAGCCAGCAAAGAACTGTTAAAGGCATTGTGATCATAGGTGAAAACATGCCCCAGATATCTCACATTAGGTAACCGGTTTGTATCAATCTGCCACCCGTTTCCCCCAAGTATGAACAATTTATGAGACAGTAAACTTGCAGGTTTGAAAAAAAACTCTTCCACCCTTTTTTCTCTGTCAGGAAGCCGGTTGCCTAAAAAACCAAGACTTCCTTCAAATCTGCTATCAGAACAGACCTGAAAATGAGTAAGCGGATCTAATGCATTGTAAACAGGAACACATTGTCTGGCTCCAAACTGTTTATACCCGTTTACAACCCTGTCTCCTCCTCCATACGTCAATACCAGATCATACGAACTGATAAGCCCCCTGAATGGATCATTTTCATCGTGTTTTATTCTGTCCAATGTTGCAGGTGCATCCACATCCCAAAACACCACCAGTGTATTGGAGTTTTGAAAACGCAGCACTTCCTGTTCTAAAAGATTGTCAAAGACTCCTACACCACTGGCTTTAATTATTACATCTGCACCCTGAGCCTGACTCAAAGCACTTTTTACTCCGGAAAGATCCGCCTTATAAACCACGCTGCACGCATAAGGAGGATCATCGATGTCTCTATTCTTTTGGCGATCGTATGCATCCGGTTCAAAAAACACAACATTGTGTCCTCTGCTGTTAAGTTCCCTGATAATCCCCCGATAATAGGTGGCCGCACCATTCCAGTAAGCAGATACCAGACTGGACCCGAAAAACGCAATATTTAACCCCTTATTCATCGGTTCCTCCCAGTGCCTGAAAGTTCTGTACTCAAACATCCTGCAGTGCAATTTTTAATTCCTGACTCTTCACATATTTTCAATAATTGGTCAACCCGATGGGCACAGGTATGCCTGTCAAGAACAGTTTTAAGACCACTGAAAACCAGTTGTGAAGCAAAGCTGTGATCATTAAGAATCAGATTCATATATTCTTTCATCTGCCTGCTGTTTTGAGCTACAAGGAAATCTTTGTCTTTCTCAAAAAGATGCTCGCAGTCATTCCATGGAGAACAGATTAACGGGATTCCGGAAGCTAAAGCTTCAAACACCCGAATGGTTGGTATTCCTGGCAGCATTTGAACATAAGGATTTCTCGGAATATGGACTGTAAATCTGTAGCGGGAGAAAATCTGAGGTACCAGATAGTTTGGGGTCCAACCGGCGTACTCCAGACCACAGCTCTTGAGCATCTTTAAGGCATCAGAAGGATAACGCACCCCATAAATCCTTCCCCGTAAACCAAGCTGTTCTACCGGGTCAAAAAGAAATTCTTTCAGCTCTTTACTTCTCTCCTCATCACCCCAGTTCCCAATCCATATCACTTCACCATCATACTCAGAACAGCTCAGCGGACGAAATATCCTGACATCTGCAGCCTCATGCCAGGTCCAGGCATTTTTTGTCCATGAATTGGCAAGATAGATCTGCCTTATCACCTCTCCAAACGCAAGTACGCCATCATAATGTGTCAGATCGTATTTTTTCATACTCTCAGGATCACTGACTGAACGATGATGAGTGTCATGGAAAAAAAGGCGGTATCCGCTATGCACTTTACGATGCTGACCTATGCGATAAACCAGCTCATGTGCATTCCATTCATGGACAATTACTACATTGGCTCCCTCAAGAACCGCATCCAGGTCAAGTTCCTCTATCCGGTATTGAATACTTCTGATTCCCGGATAATAATGAGAAAAAGTATCAAGCACATGTGATCCGTAGTCATTAATCAGATTGGAAAGACTCCATGATAAAGCCGGCTCATAGATTGAGACCTGATGCCCCCGAGCCTTTAGCTCAGTAACTATGCCCCGGATAAAATGAGCATTTCCATGATTCCAGTCGGAAATAAGTGAATGAACAAAGAATACAAATCGCATTTTATTTAATCCTGTATCCTGAGATGAATTGGAATCCCCTCCCCTGCGGGGGGGGCCAAAAAGAAATTTTTATTATTATCCCAACACACAGGGCATTGCCCTGTGCTGAGCTAGAACGTCCTTTCAGGGCTCATAGAATTCTTTAACCAGATTTCCCCCCTAATAAGGAGGGTGTCTTTACCAATCTTCTTATCTTATGTACACCAGAACCCATTATTGGCCAGAATCCCACAATCCCCCTTATTAAGGGGGCGCTTTCCAACGGGGGATTCCTCCTCCGAACATTCGGAATCCCCCCTGCGTTTTTTTGTTTGAACCTCACCTTCCTGGAACAGGAAATTTTTTACAAATAAGGTTCTGGTATAATTCAATGTAATTTTTAACCATAATGTCGGATGAGAATTGTGAAGCCCGTTGACGAGCTTTTTGTCCATATTGATTGCGTAACGATTCATTATTTATCAGTTTGTTTATTGCAGCTTTCAGCTCTTCTCTGTCATTTGGGTTCACATAAATTGCAGCATCCCCCCATATTTCTCTAAGGCTCTCAATATCTCCTAGCACCAGTGCACATTCATTTCCGGCAGCTTCCAGAATTGACAATCCAAATGGTTCATACCTGGCCGGTAAAGCATAGACAGCCGCATCACTCATCAATGCATTCAGAGTCTCATAGGGTATCTGTCCAAGCAGATTAACCTTTTCATATTTAACGGGCCTGTCTGCATGATCACCAGCGATAAAAATTGGCCAGGGGATTTCAGATGCGATTGACATCAATGCATCCATGTTTTTCCCTTCATCCCATACTCTTCCGGCAGACAGTACCATATTCTTCTTTGCAAAAGTCTTGTTGCCTGCACTCCTGCCATTATAGATAACTTTGCAAAGATCAGAAATTCCATAATGATTTTTAAGCATTTCCATCATTGCTTTACTTGGAGCTACAACAGCATCTGCACCCCTCAGCCCCTCACTCACCCTTTTCCGATAATATTGCCAGTCAGAAGGTATCTTTTTCCCCTTTACCTTCTCAAACCATGAGCATACACAGGAATGGGCCACGACCACCACAGGAGAATGCCATGGAAGCGCTCCATGTACAAGATTATTCAAATGAATTATGTTGGGATGCAGCATTATTTCCAGTTCCAGCAACCACTCTGAAGCTTCCTCGATATCTTCCCAGGGCTGCTCCATCCACTCCAGTTTGAATGAGCTTTCAAACAGCTCCACATTTTTCATTCCAGCCAGAAATTTCCTTTTTTCTGCATCAGGCAACGGACCCATAGTGGCAAGAGCTATCTCTATTCCACGGTCGCTTAATCCTTTAATGAGTTCCATTGCATAATTCCAGACACCACCTACAGCATCTGCGGTCATCAGTATCCGGTTTAGATTGCTGATTTCATTTTCCATTAATTTGTCATCCTATTTATTTCAAAACGTTCGATTTTGATTGGTCCTCCTGCGGGGAACCGGAATCCCCCCTGCCCCCCCTTAATAAAGGGGGCATCCCCTGCGAGGGTTTTTGCCACAATGAAATTTTTAATCTTAACCCAAATACACAGGGCGTTGCCCTGTGCTGAGCTAGGGCGCCCTTTCAGGGCTGAGAGAATTCTTTGGCCAGTTTCCCTCCATAATAAGGAGGGTGTCTTTACCAATACTCTTATCTTATGTACACCAGAACCCACTATTGGCTATAATCCCAACATCCCCCTTATTAAGGGGGCGCTTTCCAGCGGGGGATTCCTAACCTCCGAACATCCGGAATCCCTCTTTCCCTCCTCATCTTTATTCTCCATCACAACTCAGAAATTTATAGTAGTTGCTTTTCTTACCTCCGGGAATACTTTTCTCGTATTGAAAAGCCAGATTTGCCTGATCGAACCTTGTGAAGAATTCATCCCAGCTCATGACTGTCAGGTTTTCCGGATTTCTCTCTCCCTTGAAAATTATTCTCAATATCCCAACATTCTCATTTGGTGTTATCTTTTCCGCCACAGATGCCGGAACGCCATCATGCTCTTCAACCCATCTGCGTATCTCAGCATGGTCTGTAGTCACCCGGAAATTATCATACATAACAAGCAACTCCTTCTTGAACAGTATTCAACTGTTTTGCAGCAAAGAATCCCTTCTTTATTCCCCATTGATGTTGTTAATCAACTGTTTTTATATATTTCATCCAATACCTCTGTAACCTTCTGCACCTCCATTACTGATTTGTCAAACAATCCACCCTGCAATAATTTCCCGGCCCAATCCAATATTGCCCCCCCACCCCAATCATCCGATGAATCATAAAGAATCTCACATGAAGTTCCCCTATATCTCTCTGCCTTAAACTCGTAAAACGAACCAGGGAAATTTCTAATACTCAAAGCACCTTCCGTACCATAAAACGTCAATCCTATCACAGCATCAGTTCCAGCCTGCAACTTCCAGGAACATGCGAGATTCACCAGAGGACCATTCTCCAGTTCAATAGTAGCAGCCGCATAATCTTCAACTCCCTTATCTCTTCCACTGATACGCATACCATTTGCATATAATCGGCTGTGAATACTTGTTACTGATGGAAAATCAAACATCCACAACACCAGATCTACAAGATGAACCCCCAGATCTATTACACAACCGCCACCAGATAGCTCAGGATCATAAAACCAGGGTTTATCCGGCCCATAGGCGTTATGAAAAACCGCATCAATTGCAAAGATCCTGCCGATATCACCACAACGAATCAGTTTTTCCACAATGGAAACGGTTTTAAGAAAGCGATATGAGAGATCTATTCCAAGAAGCCGGTTTTCCCTTCTGGCAGTTTCAATGATTTCACTTACCTCTCCATTATTTCGCCCCAAAGGTTTTTGACAGAACACAGCAAGCCCAGCCTCAAGAGCTGCAATCGTCTGTTCTGCATGAAGAGCACTGGGAGTAGCAATCACCACCCCATCCAATGATGAACTCTCCAGCAGAAGCTTCTCCATAGAATCACACACAATCGTGTCATCCATTGCTGCTGCCATGGCATTTTCCATATTTACATCAGAAATGACCGCTGGTCTGGCCACACCATGCTTAACTAAAGCATCCAATCGATTTTTTCCAATCCAGCCCATTCCCAGAAAACCCAGTCTTAAAGGCTTTACAATATTTCCAGTTTGCATCTGTTCTGTTTTCATAATCATCCCATATTTTTAAAAACATCCGATAATTGTTTGAAAAGGAATCCCCTCTTCCTCCTATCATAATGTCACCAGCGTTTTCATAAACCCTTCAGGACGATTTTTCATTAATTCAAAAGCTTCTCCCAGCCACTCAAGAGGAAAAATGTGTGAATAGAGTAACTGAGGTTCTAACCTGTTATCGAGTATTGCATTAACTGCAGCTTTCATTCCCTGTATGTATCGATTTGAATCGCGTTCGTGCGCATTTATTACATCGATACCTTTCCAGTTCCATTGCTGCATATCGATCTGCCGCATTCCATCCTGATGATAACCAGCAATAATCAATCTTCCATTGTTTTTTAATAATGCACCTGCAACTGTCAAAGGATACTGAAATCCTGTAGCTTCTATCACACAATCACACCCTTTGCCAAAGATCTGCTTAACCGATTCAACAGATTCGGATAGTTCACCCAGAAAACAGGTATGCTTTACTCCGCACTCTTCTGCTGTTTGTAAGGCAAACCTCCGCCTTGAAAAAGCTACTACCGATACACCGGATCTAATGGCCAGTTGACACAAAAGTCCACCCAGAAAACCAACTCCTATTATTGCAATCTGCTGGCCGGGTTCTATCTTTGATCGTTCCCACACATTCATGGCACAACCCAATGCTTCACCTGGAAATGGACACTGATCAAGCTCCTCCGGTATCAGAACCGCACAGCTTTGATCCACCTTATCAAACAGAGCAAAACCGTGAAAAGACAAGGCTGCAACCCTTTCTCCCGGCTTAAACATGTCAACTTCCTTACCTACTGCAACTACCCTGCCCCACCCCTCATGCCCGGGTGCTCCAGGTTCCAGAGGATAGGAAAACCATGGACGTCCCTCCCATAAAGGAAGATTCGAGCCACATACCCCACACCCCTCCATCCTGATAAGAATTTCAGTTGGTCCGATTTCCGGAACTGTTGTTTCGACAAATACAATCTTTCCTGGTGAAATAATCTGAGCGCAGTAATTAGTCGTACTAATCGTAGATTGACTGTTTTTTTTCTCGTCCAGAGAAATAGTTGTACGGTTCATATTGTTTTTTCCTTGACTACCGAAGACTCCTCGGAAGAAATGAAAGCGCTTACCCATTCGTACAATCGGCTGATTCCGCTTTCAATATCCACCGATGGTTTCCATCCGGTCAGATTGTTAAATTTGGATGTATCGGACACATAATAATACTGATCTCCGTTACGCCAGGGAGCAAACGAAAGAGGAGGAAATTTCGCACAATGCCTCTGAAGCAATTGAATACATTCCAGAATACTGATTGAATTGGAAGGGCCACCACCAATGGTGAAAGCATGCCCGTTACAATTTTCTTTATTTTTGACCACCAGCTCAAAAGCTTCAAGAAGATCATCTATATACAGAATATCCCGTACCTGTTTGCCATCACCGTATATGGTTATAGGAAGGTTCTGAATAATCCGGAAAAGAAAATATGCAACCCACCCCTGATCTTCTGTACCAAACTGATGAGGCCCGTAGATACAGCTCATTCTGAAAACCGATGCTGGTACATCGTAAGTTCTGCAATAATCCAGAATGTATTGATCAGCACTTCCCTTTGAACACCCATAGGGACTTTGAAAATCCAGCAGAGTATTTTCATTAATACCATTGCAGTAAATATCGCTTACCGGATGATACCGCAGTCCTTTTTCAACCAATTTAACATTAGATAGTTTTCCATATACCTTGTTGGTGGAAGTAAAAACCAGAAAAGGAGGATCATCGGACCTGCGAATCGATTCCAGTATATTCAATGTACCTTCCACATTGACTTTGAAATCTTCGACAGGATTTTCCACACTTTTGGTAACAGCAACCTGTGCAGCAAAATGAAACACTGTTCCAGCCATTTTTATTATCTCTGACATCTTATAGCTGTCTCGGATATCGCATATATTAACCTGAAGCAGGTTGCTGTATTTATCAAAGAGCCACTGGAGATTTCTCTGAGAACCGCTTCTGGACAGATTATCTACAATAATGATTCTATGCCCCTTCTCCAGAAGCCTGGCAGCCAGATTGGTCCCGATAAATCCGGCTCCTCCGGTAATAACAACAGGTTTGTCGATATTGTTCATGATGTCAATCCCCGGGCAACAAGTTCTGAATTAGCGATATCCAGTTTGTCATGAGCTATCTGATTCTCAAGCCAGGCAGCAAGTTCGATAAGACCTTTTTCAAGAGTAATTTTCGGTTTATACCCAAGAACATTCTTTGCCAGAGTAATATCTGCAAAGCAGTGCCTTATATCACCTATCCTGAATTTACCACTGATAAGAGGTTCTATATCCGTCTTTCCCAGAACCTTCGACAACTCCAGAGCCACCTGTGAAATCGAATAGTATATTCCACTTCCGATATTTATGCTCAAATTGGCAATACATCTCTCCAGCGCACAACAGCAGGCAGTGCATACATCGTAAACATGAACAAAATCTCTTCTCTGTTTTCCATCTTCAAATATCATAGGCGGCCTTGAATTGAGATATCTTGATGCAAATATTGCCAGAACCCCGGTGTAAGGATTGGACAGAGCCTGGCGGGTGCCATAGACATTAAAAAAACGGAGCGCAACTGTAGGAATATTGTAAGCATTACCGATTAACAGACACATACGTTCCTGATCATATTTGGAAAGAGCATATATGGATGCAAGGCAAGGGACTTTACTTTCTGGCGTAGGGAGTGGTTCCATCACAGTTCCATCTTCACAACAAAGATCCCATTGTGCTTTCCGAAGCTGATCGACTGTCCTGATTGTGGTATTGTGAATAAAGCCATCCGATCCTTTATAAAGTCCTTCACCATAGATACTCATGCTCGAAGCCACAACCAGTTTCTCAACACTGGTATGAAGCAGATTTTCCAGAAGCACCGATGTACCTATATTGTTTGTCTGTGTGTATTTTTTTATCTGGTACATACTCTGGCCCACCCCTACCGAGGCTGCCAGATGAAACACTGCCTTGACACCTTTGAGCGCTTTACGCAATGCTTCCGAATCACAAATATCAGCTCTTATAAACTCTGCTTCAGGATTGAGATATGATGGCTTTACCGATACACTGCCGTGTACCTGCGGTAGAAGATTGTCAATTATCCTTACCCTGTATCCTCGCTTTAACAGCTCATCTGTAAGATGTGAACCGATAAACCCAGCGCCTCCTGTTATCAGTACCAAATCTCCCATTTTTACACCTGATCCCGCTTTGTTAAAAAAAACATCCGATAAATAACCGACAACCGTTAAAAATAGCCACTTTTAAACAGATTATTACTTCGACAAGTTCACACATTTGCCTTTTTCATTGTGTTCCCACCTTTAATCTTCCCTTAATAAAGGGGCGTTTAGAAACAGAAATAATAATCAGATAAACCTTGAAGAATAAGAGGTTTTCTTAATTCCCTTTCTTCGTTTAGATATTTTGTCCAGATTACTTCTGATTAATTATTGTTTTGATATTATTTCCTATTTTTTCCGATTTGATATTATTCCGTTATTTCTCGTTATCAGATACCTGAGTAGTTATCAATTATTAAAACTTATGGGATGATAGTGAAAAGGTACTCTGGATTTTTTATGAAAAACAAGAAGCATGCCAACTACATTCTTTTGCTTCTACACAGCTAAATCACAAAAAGGAACAGTCATTGCTCCTTTTTTTTCTCAAAGTGGAGGTATAGCATGAATAACCATATACAAAACATTTCCTGGGTAGATGCTCCCTGGCTGAAAGAGCATCTGGAAGAGGTGTCGATCCTGGATGTACAACCCGACATCCACGACTATATATTGGAACATATACCCGGAGCAGTTTACTTTAACGAGAACCACCTGAGAGCTTTTCACCACAACCTCCCTTCCCATTACATTCCAGATCAATGTCTTCAGCAACTCTTTCAATCAGTTGGCTTACAGAAAAACAAAGCCGTTGTGGTCTATAGCAGTAATGGCAGATTCTCAAAACAAGGAGATGGCCTGGAGCAATCTATGGTAGCTTATTCTTTAGCCCGTTTTGGACACTCCAATGTTCTTGTTTTAAATGGAGGACTTAAATCGTGGATAGATGCCGGTTATCCGTTAACCAAAGAATATCCCAATGTTTCCGCTTCAGATTTTCATCCTTCGCTCAACAGCGATCTGTTTGTCAATTACAATCAGTTTCTGGAGATAAAAGATTCTCCTGATACAATATTAATAGATGTACGCCCAAGATCAGTCTATCAGGGACCCGGGCTCTGGGAAAAACCAGGCCATATCCCAGGAGCTAAAAGTTTGCCCTGGCGACTTCTCATGGATCGTGATAACCCCCGTCTGCTTCGGTCTCAATCCTCCATTAAAGAGCTGGTTCTTTCCAGAGGTGCATCACCAGATAAGAATGTAATCCTCTACTGCGGTACCGGTCGTGAAGCGACTTCGGCATTTCTGGTTTTCAAATACTATCTCAATTATCCACGTGTGAAACTTTATGAAGGTTCTTTTACAGAATGGGTAACCTATTCGCAAAATCCCACAGTCACCGGACCTAAACCTTATTAAAAAGAGTTTACCATGCTTTTTGAAAGAATCGTCTCTGCAGGTATTTCTCATTTTTCCTACTTTTTAGCAGATGACTCCTATGCTTTAGTCATAGATCCCAGAACCGATACTGAAGTTTACCTTAATTCAGCCAGAGAAAATAACCTGCAGATCACAAACATCATAGAAACTCATCGCCATGAGGATTTCATTTGTGGCTCCAAATCCCTGGCACAAAGTACCGGTGCTGAAATCTGGCATGCAGACTCCCAGTGGGACTATGGTTACGGTTTCCCTGTTTCTGATGGCCAAACCTGGAATATCGGTAAACTTAAGCTGGAATCGATTTACACTCCCGGCCACACCCCCGGACAAAAGAGCTATCTTCTCTACGACGAACAGGGAGATCCCTGGTGTGTCTTCACCGGTGATACGCTCTTTGCAGGCGAAGTCGGCAGAGTCGATCTGATGGGCAGTGATAGACTCGAGGAGATGGCATCACTGCTTTATGATTCCATTTTTTCAAAATTGTTACTCCTGGGCGATCAGGTCATAGTATGCCCGGCACATGGTGCAGGCTCTATATGCGGCCGTAACATCTCAAACCGCTTGTGGACTACTATTGGCCTGGAAAGACTTCACAACCCGGCTCTTCAACTGCCTAATAAGACATCATTTATAAAAACGATAGCGAAGGATCTGGAAAAACCCTCTTATTTTAAAATGATGGAAAAATTAAACTTGAGTGATCAAATTCCTGAATTTATAAAACCACCCCATTATCCAAGTCAGGAATTCAATGACATGATTGCGGATTCCCTTGTACTTGATACCAGAGACATTTCCAGTTTTACCACATCGCATATCCCTGACTCCATCTCCATTTGGGCAGAAGGTGTTCCCGCTTATGCCGGATGGTTTCTACCTTATGATATCAGCCTTTTTTTAGTTGGAAGCAGCCATAGGATCGATTCTACACTCATAGATCTTTTCAGATTGGGCTATTCTGTAAAAGGATACTTTTCTGAGGATTTCATCAATTGGCACAAAGCCGGACTACCAGCCAGTTCCATTTCGACCATAACAGCTCAAGAGCTTAAAACCAAACTGGATTCTTCAAAATCACTTTGGATTCTGGATGTCCGAAGTCATCAGGAACTTGCCAATGAAGGCAAAATCCCCGGTTCTCATCATATCCCCATCACCGAACTTACTTCTCAAACCGATCTGATTCCGATTGACCGAAATATTTTTATCATTTGTGGAAGCGGTCATCGCTCCACCATCGCCGCATCAGTGCTTTTACAGCAAGGACCCTACAAACCAGTTGTGATTTTAGGTGGTTTCAGCGCCTGGAAATCTTTGAAATATCCAATAGAACACTGATCCCTGTATTCAATAGGAGGACTTGTGAAAGAACATACCTTTAAAACAATCGAAATAACGGGCACATCTCAAGACAGTATCGAAGATGCAGTCAGGAATGCCATCTCCAGAACCAGTAAAACTGTTCATGGGATGAAATGGTTTGAAATCTCCCAGATAAGAGGTGCACTCGAAGAGAATCACGTCTCGCAGTGGCAGGTTACTGCCAGAATCAATTTCGAACTGGATGAAAGTTAATACTTAAAATTCTAAACAGAAACAAGAATAGGAAAATTCGAAATACGAAACAGGAACAGGAAAAAGAAAATTCGAAACATGATAGAGACCTCTATTTGGTCTTTTCTTGTTTGGAGTTTGAATGATTGGTTATTGGGATTTGTTTCTTGTGATCTGGAATTTATTTGCATGCTCGATCAGGTATGATTTTCTGATTCTTTTCCTATTATTTCTGATTTATTGACAGTATTTGTTTATTCCAAAATTATCTTTAGAGGCAGTGGAAATATCAGCCATGGAAAAATTATTTTTTCACATCATCAGCGAAAGGATAACTTATGCCAATGTATGAGTTCTACTGTCACTCTTGTAACACCATCTATACATTTTTATCAAAAACAGTAAACACTGAGAAAACTCCCGATTGTCCGGTTTGTAAAACAAGTACACTAACCAGGCAGGTTTCCAGATTCTCCTTTACCGGCAGTTCCAAAAAAGATCAGGAAAGCGATTCGGAATTTCCGGATCTTCCAATCGATGAGTCCAAAATGGAAAGGGCTATGCAGGCACTTGCCTCAGAAGCCGAAAATATCAGTGAAGATGATCCCAGACAAGCAGCTAACCTGATGAGAAAGCTGACAGACATGACCGGACTCAAGCTGGGAGATAAAATGGAGGATGCATTAAGTCGTATGGAAGCTGGAGAAGATCCTGAAGCAATAGAGGAACAGATGGGAGATATCGATGAAAGCGATCTGTTTAAATTGGATTCTCCCAGATCTTCCAGACAAAAGAGACCCGTACGCGATGAAACTCTTTATGAGATGTAATCAGCAGATTCGCACACCTGCGTGCTTTGCGGCTGATTCATATCTTTTAACAGCAAATTGATATCATCAAGCTTATTTATAGTCAGGACCCTGGATTCTTTCCGGAAATTATTTACTCTTGCTAATCCGGAAAGTACCTTTCCAGGCCCGATCTCAAACAGCACATTGACACCCATCTCCTTCAGAGTGCTCATCGATTCTCTCCAGAAGACAGGACTGGTTAATTGCCAGGAGGAAAGATGCTTTATGGTTGAAGGATGATTTTCTGTTTTAGCGGTAGCATTTAATATTATATCGATTTCCGGTGGATTAAAGGTAAACGGATCCACCCATTTTTCATATTCGAAACGCGCTTCTTTAAGAAAAGGACTATGCCAGGGCCCCACAACGGGTACTTTCTTGCTTTTTCCCAATTTACGTTCTGCGATCAGGAAAGCTATATTATCCAGTAAAGATTTCTCTCCGGATAAAACAAACTGATCCGGTGCATTATCGTTTGCCAGAACTAAAAGATCAGGATCAGCAGCCTCCTTGATCAGGCTGTCCACAGTCTCTCTATCCATGAACATAACTGCCAGCATCCCGCCGTCGCATTGGGATGCCACCTTATCCATCAGCTCCCCTCTTTTTGCAGCTATGGTAACCGCAGCTTCCGCAGTGATCACTCCAGAAGCTGCAAGCGAGCTGATCTCACCCAGAGAATGCCCTAAAACCACATCCGGTTTGATACCGTTATTGATCAACCGGTTCCAGTACCCCAGACATACTGTGACTATTGAAGGTTGAAGAAAACGTGCCTGAATCAGGCGATTTTCAGGCCCTTCCATACAAAGCTGCCTCAAATCTTCATGAACCAGATCACATGCGAGCTCAAGCAGATTGATAGTGAATGGATCATCAAAAAACAGATCCTTTCCCATACCAATCTCCTGAGAACCTTGCCCAGGAAACATAAAAGCGACTTTATTCACAAAAAAAACCCCGCAGATAATAAAATTCTTTAACCTGTGGTCGAAAAGTCTTTAAAATACAATTGTGGCCATAAGTATTCAATATATGTAATATGCTCTATCATATACCTTCTAGGCACACTACCAATGCGCTGATCTGCCAATCGATACAAAAGATCTGGTGCTATTATTCCCCTAAGGCTTAAGTACCAAAGTTTCCTCCGATTAATTTTCGTTGATTGATTTCGATTGAAACGGCTGCATTCCACCTGGGACGGAGCAAACTTATCAACTCAGCCAAGTGCAAACCAAGCACACTACCAATGCGCTGATCTGCCAATCGATACAAAAGATCTGGTGCTATTATTCCCCTAAGGCTTAAGTACCAAAGTTTCCTCCGATTAATTTTCGTTGATTG
>JAAYPC010000323.1 GCA_012519985.1 Fibrobacter sp. | reverse complement strand
GGAAAGATACATCTGCAAGCCCTCAAATAACTATCCCTTTTACAGGCAGCAAGTCGGTAAGGGTGTTGATAGGTGCAATCGACGATGATGGTCTGTTGAGTGTAGATACTTTTAATATTACTTTTAATTGCCCGCCGGAAATAAACATTGTAAAACCAAAGCTGTCAGACACTTTAGTATTCAGAGAACAGCAGTTTCCTTTGCTTTTCAGATTCGAAGCCCTCATAACAGACCCGAATTCCGATCCTTTTTCGGTATCTATGTATTTAAAGGAAAATGGAGATTATCGTCAGGTCTATAGTGGTGATGGTGATTCTATGGCTATCAGGATCGAATCACCAGGTGAGATTCGATGGATGATTTCTGCTCAGGATAATCTCGGTAATAAGCAGCAAAAGGAAGGTGTCCTGGTTATAATCCGGCAGCACACAATCTGTTTCTTGGGTCATTCGATTGTTGCTGGGGATGGTGGGAATGGAAAAGCCGGGGGATTCAGGGCTGGAGTTCTTAAAGGATTGCGTGATTCATTAGGGCCCTTTGAAAGCATAAAGACTGTTGGTCCGCTTTGCACCAAGAATATGAAAGAGTATCGCACGGACGACTCCTGTATGGCTGTTTCAGGCATCAAGGCCAAAGATATGCTTTTTGTTTTTAGAGCTTTTCCGGATCTTAAAGCCGATATCTGGGTATTTATGATGGGGGCCAATTCAGAATTTAATAATGATGAATTAAAATACACTGTCAATTTGATTGATGAAATGTATTCCAGGAATCCTCAGTCCAGAGTATATGTGCTGAATTCTTCTCCTATTAGTAAAAGCCAAAATCGTAACTTATCGAATTTTAATCAGAAATTATCTGATAGCGTTTCTACTAAAAAAAGTGAAGGGAAAGAGATCGCGTTGGTGGATATATTCACCTTATTAACAAATGAAGGTGAGTTTGATCAAACTTTCTTCTGCGATAATGTACATCCTAATCAGACCGGCTATGATATGATGAGTGAAGAGATTTTACAGGTAATGTTAAATCCGGATTCGCCCGCAGTTTTTTTACAAGGCAAATAAAAAAGAGCCGGTTTCAAAAACCGGCTCTTTTTATTCCTGTAAGTATTGATTGTTGACTACCGCTCAGGCAATTTTCTTGTCTTTTTTCAAGGAATAAACCGGTTGTGCCTGTTTAAGGATTACTTCGCGGTTAATCATTATCTCCCGGACATCATCCCGTGAAGGGACATCGAACATTACCGGGATAAGAGCAGATTCCAGAACGGTTCTCAATCCTCTGGCACCGGTCTTTTTCTGGAAGGCTATCTTGACTACTTCCCGGAGAGCATCACGGGTAAAAGTAAGCCGTATTCCCTCCATGGAAAAGAGTTTCTGATATTGTCTGGTCAATGCATTTTTCGGTTCTGTCAGGATTTTCAAGAGTGCGTCTTCATCCAGTTCGTCAAGACCAAGAACCATGGGCAATCTTCCCACAATTTCAGGGATAAGCCCAAACCGGATAAGATCATCAGGTTCCACCTTACGAAGGACATCACCGATCTTGCTGTATTTCTTTCTTCTTATCTCAGCATTGAATCCCATTCTGCTTTCACCAATCCGTGACTCGATAATCTTGTCGATTCCTTCGAATGCACCTCCACAGATAAACAGAATATCGCGGGTGTTGATCTGAATCAGATTCTGTTCAGGGTGTTTTCTTCCTCCTTTGGGAGGAATGCTTGCTACGGTACCTTCAAGAATCTTAAGCATTGCCTGCTGGACACCTTCTCCGCTTACATCGCGGGTAATGGAAGGGTTTGCCGATTTGCGGGAAATTTTATCGAACTCATCTACATAAATGATTCCTTTTTCCGCTTTGGCAACATCATAATTGGCAGCCTGAAGCAGCCGTACCAGCATGTTTTCGACATCTTCGCCCACATAACCCGCTTCGGTAAATATGGTGGCGTCAACGATGGTGAAAGGGACTTTCAGCATTTTTGCAAGTGTCTGGGCAATAAGGGTTTTTCCGGTTCCTGTGGGGCCCAGCATCAGGATGTTTGATTTGTCGATTTCAACACCATCGTTATCATTTTGAGATCTGGAAAGAATTCTTTTGAAATGATTGTAAGCTGCTACGCTTACCCCCATTTTCACTTCATTCTGACCGATTACAAACTGATCAATATATTCTTTGATTTCCCGGGGTGTGGGAAGGGTATCCAGGCTCAAATCTCCTGGAATGGAAGCTTTTTCTTCCTTGAGAATCTCATTACACATATCTACACATTCATTGCAAATGTGTACTGATGGGCCGGTGATCAGCTTTCCGACCTCATCAGGTCCTTTTCCGCAAAAAGAGCATTTAATTCCCGGATAGCGGGATCTATTTGACATACTTCTTTATTCCCTGGTGGTTAAAATATCATCGATAATACCATAAGCTTTAGCTTCTTCAGCAGACATGAAGAAGTTTCGATCGGTATCCCGGGCGATAACTTCGAGATCCTGCCCGGAATGTTTCTGAATTATTTGGTTCAGACTGTTTTTCACCCTGATGATTTCTTTGGCATGAATTGCGATATCGGCAGCCTGACCTCCGGCTCCACCAATAGGCTGATGAAGCATCACGCGGGCATGAGGCAGAGCGAACCGTTTACCTTTTGTGCCTGCTGCCAATAAAATTGCTCCCATACTGGCTGCCTGGCCAATGCAGATAGTGGACACATCCGGTTTTATGAATTGAATAGTGTCGTAAATAGCCAGTCCGGATGAGACTATTCCACCGGGTGAATTAATGTATATGGTGATGTCCTTTTCCGGGTCCTCATACTCGAGGAAAATCAACTGGGCCATAACCAGATCTGCAGTTGTATCATCAATATCTGAGCCAAGAAAAATAATCCGTTCTTTTAACAGACGGGAATAGATGTCGTAAGAACGTTCACCACGACCTGTCTGCTCAATAACCATTGGTACGAGCGGCATATTTTTTT
>JAAYPC010000322.1 GCA_012519985.1 Fibrobacter sp. | reverse complement strand
TTTTTCCTGTATACAGAAGCCACATTCTTTCAAATAGGTGATAATTTGCTCTTTTTTCATAGTAAAAGCTCATTTGGATAGTACAAAAGCAATAAAATCATTCTTTTCTCTTAAAAATAAACATTGGAAATAGAGTTCTAAAGGGAATGCTCCATTAATTTACCATTTTTTTTTGTGTAAAATTAGGTTTAATCGATTAAAAGAGCTTCTCAATACCCCAAAATTCATACATTTTAACCCTTCTATTACCATTAATTACCACTCAATACCAAGGACTACAGTCATGACTGAAAGATGGCTCTCAGTGAAGGAGATTGCAGCCCATTTAGGTGTCAGCAAGGAAACTATTTACAATTGGATCGAAGAAAAGACAATTCCTGCCCATAAAATCGGCAGATTTTGGAAGTTCAAAGTAAGTGAAGTTGACGAAGCTTTTATAAGTGCAGGTAAATCTATATCACAATGATAGCAGTTAAGGAAGTGTTTTCATGAATGTTCAGGAATTAGCCAATTTTATATGGTCTGTAGCAGATCTTCTTCGGGGAGATTACAAACAATCTGATTACGGGGAGATCATTCTTCCATTTACCATTCTACGTCGCCTTGATTGCGTTCTGGACAAGACTAAAGATGCAGTGGTAGAGAAACATGCCTCATCAAAAGACTTAAATGAAGAAGCCCTTGAGAAGGTTTTAAATAAAGTAGCAGGACAAAAATTTCATAATCACAGTAAGTATGACTTTCAGAAGCTGCTCGCAGATCCGAACAATATCGCCCGTAATATGCGAAATTATGCTGCAGGATTCTCAAGTAATGCCCGTGAAATTCTTGAAATGTTCAAGTTTGAAACCAAAGTAAAAGATCTGGACAATAAAAACCTTCTTTTTCTTGTTACTGAAAAGTTCGCAGCAGTGGATCTGCACCCGAAGCATGTTTCTAACATGGAAATGGGATATGTTTTTGAAGAATTAATCAGGAAATTTGCTGAAACTTCCAATGAAACAGCAGGAGAGCACTTTACACCACGTGAAGTAATCCGATTAATGGTTAATATCCTGTTTATTAATGACAGGGATATATTGACTCAAAAAGGGATTGTAAAGACGCTCTATGACTGTGCTTGTGGAACAGGTGGAATGCTCTCTGTTGCAGAAGAGTACCTGCACGAGCTTAACCCCGAAGCCCGTCTTGAAGTCTTCGGTCAGGAACTTAATGAAACATCTTATGCAATCTGTAAATCTGACATGATGATCAAAGGGCAGAACCCTTCAAATATAAAGTTTGGAAACAGTTTCACAAAGGATCAACTTCAGGAAGATAAATTCGATTACATGCTCGCCAATCCCCCATTTGGTGTGGAATGGAAAAAAGTTCAGAAAGAGATCCAAAATGAAGCCGATGAATTAGGTTTTGGTGGTCGGTTTGGTGCTGGGCTACCCCGAATTTCCGATGGATCGTTTTTGTTTCTGCAGCACCTTATCTCAAAAATGAAGAACGGGAGTAACGGTTCCCGAATCGCCATTGTTTTTAATGGATCTCCCCTATTTACAGGATCTGCAGGATCGGGAGAATCGGAAATTCGCAGATGGATTATTGAAAATGATCTGCTTGAGACAATTGTTGCCCTCCCTGATCAGCTATTCTATAATACAGGAATTTCAACGTATGTATGGGTAGTAACCAATCGTAAAGAACAAAAGCGTAAGGGAAAGATCCAACTCATTAATGGAACAGCCTTCTTCAAGAAAATGTCCCGTTCTTTAGGAAATAAGCGAAATGAATTGAGCGATGAAGATATTTCCACGATTACAAAGATCTATGGCGATTTTAAAGCAGGTAAATACAGTAAAATTTTTAATAATTCAGATTTTGGATATTCACGTATCACGGTAGAACGCCCCCTTATCGATGAAAAAGGTAAAATCGCAAAAGATCGCAATGGAGATCCTAAACCTGATGCTAAATTACGCGATGCTGAGAATGTTCCATTGAAAAAAGGTCAGGTCGTATCTACAGAAAAAGATATTGATGAATACATGCAGAAAGAAGTACTCCCCCATGTCCCCGATGCCTGGGTTGACCACAGCAAGACCAAAGTAGGATATGAGATTAATTTTACAAAATACTTTTATGAATATAAACCGCTTCGGTCACTTGCAGAAATAAGAGCCGAAATTCTTGCTCTCGAAGAAGAAACTGAAGGTATGCTTCGGGAGATTGTGGAATGAAGAAATATCCTGAGTATAAAGATTATGGCATTGAATGGATCGGTGATATTCCAATCCATTGGAATCTTATCAGATTAAAACCTAAATTGGACGATATATTGACATAAAAAAACACCCTTTGAGGCGTTTAATACAGTAAATTA
>JAAYPC010000321.1 GCA_012519985.1 Fibrobacter sp. | reverse complement strand
TTCAGGGAACTGGATCAGATGAGAGTGGATAACTTATTTAAAGAGAATGATATACTGACAAATTGCCGGAAATATCCCAGAGATGAGGCTCCTGAGGCCTATAAAGATTTTAGCGAGGTGGTTAAAAGTGTGGAACAAGCTGGTTTGGCACATACTATAGCCAGGCTTAAAGCCAGATTTGTTATTAAAGACTCGACAGGGGCAGATGATTAAACCTGAAATTTTGGTTTTAAAAGGTGAAAAGTACTATAAATCGTCATTGCGGCTTAAAAAAAAGAATCGCCGGGAATGAATCCCGGCGCTTCCGCTTCACCCAAATTGTTGCAAGAGGGACTTGCAAAGGTAGGATCTATAAAATAAACCTGGTTGTTTTAAAATGCAAGCTTTTTTTTAAAAAAATTAACCTAAATTTTCCATTAGAAGGCACGTTAGATGAGAAAAGAAATCTTTTCTAAGGTTTCATTGGGTAACTATCTTACTCACAATGAGTTAGCCCAATAACTTAGGGATAGTTTATCCTCAATTGTTCATTAGGCAGTTTTTGTAATTCGGGAACACGTCCATCATATCATTACTTCCTTCAGGGTAGAAGTTTTCTTATGAGTTCTGAAGAACTTAGAAAGACGGTTGGTAAGGCATGCGCCCTTTATTAGTTTCAGCTAGCTCTACAGTCAGGAAGTCAGAATGCGAACGATTTTGCCTTCGAGTTAAAGACCGCATCCTCTTCTCTTTACCACATTAGTTGGTACATTCTAATGGAAGACTTGGGGTTTATACCGCTATAATTCATCTTTTTACCCCTATGAGTCATCTTTTATGCGAAAAATTACTCATTCTAAGTTGCCCGAAGCCTAGATTGAGTTGCCCGAAGCCATTCTGACCTGCCCGATGGCTATTCTGGGTTGCCCGACGTCATAACGACCTGCCCGATGATCAATCTGATCTGCCCGATGATAAATTCACCATAAATGATTAAAAACACAGTGATAAATATGACAAAATCTATAATTTAGTTACCGTAGTAAGCTGAGGAGTCCTTTTTATTGCTTTAATACTTCGGAACAAGTTTCTTTGACCAGGATCATCATTAAAAACAGAACGATAAAAACTACAGACTAGTAAAACAACAAAAGGAGTCGAGATCAATGCTGTACCTGCATACAACATTGTGCATAAAAGGGATAATGGCCAGCCTTTTCACCCCAAAGGGGAAGGAAACGGGTATATCATCACAATTAAGGGCAAAAAAATCTATATTGCGGGTGATACAGAAAACATCCCTGAAATGAAGCAGTTTAAGGGGATCGACATCACCTTCCTTCCCGTAAATCTTCCATACACGATGACTCCTGAGATGGCTGCGGATGCTGCAAGGGCTGTAAGACCGAAAATTTTCTATCCCTACCATTACGGTGATACGGAGATTTCCAGGCTTACTGAGCTGCTTAAAAATGACAAAGATATAGAGGTAAGGGTGAGAGATATGCAGTAAATGGTTTATCACGACCGAGAAGAAAACCATATATCACACCCCAAATGTTTATTCCCTGCATCGGGATCGGTACCGGAATTGGTATCGATCCTTGAAAGCTTAATAAACATAGGGTAAAATCAGGCAGAAATTAATAATCCCCATGCCAAAAATGGTTTAATAGCCATATTCATCCTTTCCTCCCTTTCCACCTGATAATACAGGCTATTCTTACCCAGTATCTTAACATTAATATTCGGATATATTTCTGTTGTTTGAAAACGGTTAAAAATGCAACAAATGAGAAAAGAAGAACTTTTTCACTCGATCGGTGATGTTGAAAGGGGTTCCGCCTTACTTTTAAAAAATGCGATGCAGAACTTTTTCTTTTAATCTGCTGTAAACATATGTAAGACAACGTAAATATTATGCCTGAGCTGGAAGAGGCATTTTGGGTGTAGATTGCAATTCTGTTATAATATTGGATTGAAGGGGAATTTTTCTGATTTTTTTACGGCTATAGAACATATCCGAAGAAAAAAAGAGATGCCGAAATTATTCGGAGGAAAATCTGGTACTTAAGCTATAAGAGAGGATGGTAGCCGATCTTTTGTACTGAATTGCAAATCAGTGCATTAGTTGCATGCTGAAGTTGCAATTTGATAAGTGTTTAATTTTCCCCTGTCCCCCGGAAGGCATCGCTTCTACTCAGTTTAGAAGGCAAAAACGCTCGCATTCTGACTTACTGACTGAATGGCTAGCTGTAACCAATAAAGGGCGCATGCCTTACCAGATTCCTCACATTCGTTCGGAATGACACCCACATACGTTTGGAATGATATCTAATGGAAAATTCAGGTTAAAAAATGTTAAAATGCATCGTTCAAAAAAAATGGGAGGTCGCTGGGACCTCCCATAAAAAAACGCAGGAGAAATTAACGGGATGCGGAACTGGGTATTTGAACAAAAAGAGAGCATGGAACTGTCAGGGGACCCGGACCATATCCTTTGGGATTGATCACCAGAGATCCACTGTGAATGCCTGCTGATAAATTTATAGCACTTATTCCCAGGTCGATTGTATAGGTTTCACCCGGATAAACAATTCCCCAACCCCAGTATGGTTTAAGCCACTTTATTTCAGAAAAACCTTCATCTGCTGCAAGAGATGTAATGGGCAAATTGGTGTATAACTCACTGTATATGTATCCGTAGTCCGGTTCCAGGACATATACTGTACCAATGTCATTAACTACAAAAAGTAAACCGGCTCTTTCTGAAAAAGCGCAATCCGTTATCCAGTATAATCCATAAAACTCGTTAATAACGGATCCACCGGCAATTGCTCGTTCCTCGATCGTTTCATAATAACTGTTAAAAACAAAAACCGATTTTCTGCTTTCAGAATAGGTTAGAGCTGCAGTATAAAAAGGCAGAGACCAGGAATTAATCAACTGACCATCTTCCTTATTATAGATGACGACTTCACTGTAATTTTGATCATAACCCACGATGATGTCGTAACCCACGCCTAATCCTAAGAGGGACCTGTTTTTTAGAGAAATGTTTCTGACTACTGTGGCTGAATCGAGGTCAATAACGTAGATCAATGGACCTGAAGTGTCATCTGTGGATGCATACAAATATTCTGGATCAGATGCGAGGCCTCTTATATAGCCAGGAATAGCGATACCGTTGCCATTTAATTGTCCACTGACAGGATCCATTGAGTAGATCAGGGAATCAGTAGCTACAAAAAGCTTGGCATCTGATTGTTCGCCTGAACCGAATCGAGTCGGAACGCTTCTGTCTTCAATAGTGAAAACTGAGAACTCGTACTCAGCTTCTCCAGTATTGCTGATCGAAATGTAATTACTGCTTGTCATTCCTGATTCCAGGGTATCTCTGAAAATTTGAGGACTGATAGCGATAACAGGTGGATTTATTCCTGTTCCATACGCATTCAACATTAGATTGGAGGCGTTTGAAGCATTCGATTTAATTGTAATCAAGGCAGCATCGATACCTCTTGCGGAAGGGGTATACACCGGGAAGATCTTTGTTGCGGAATAGGGAGGTATCTTAAAAGGAACAGGTTGAGAGATAATATTGATTTCTTTAGAAGAAGAGGTGATTTTTTTGATCGTTATGGTATCATTGCTCTTGTTTTCCAGTGAAATAAATTCTTTTTTCGAACTACCTACGGGTACTTCTCCGAAATTCACATTTTCAGGATTTACTGCCAGGTTCTTCAATTGCTTGACTTTTAATTTGCAGTTTATCACGAATGGACCGGGAGCTTTCCCCTTAGGATGTTCAAAAATCAGATTGGCAGAATAAGTTTCTGGAAGCAATCTTGTACTGTTAATTTTTACTGGAATTGATACAGAACCATCTTTGGGTACTACTGCGGTTTTCACCATGGGTCTTATCCATTCTCGTACATTAACTTCATCTGAAGCGAGTGAATAAATGTACGATGGAGAATTTACAGCACCTAAGTAGTTTCCATTTTGTGGATCGAGGTAATCAATTGAATAACCCTTGTCAACCATGAGCATTCTGGCATCTGAGGAATATGCAATTGCCACCGGATAATAATAATATCCAAAACTGTTAATGAGCGATCCATCTTCTATGGAGTGTTCTTCAATACTATAATTATTAGCAATGAAAATGGAATTACGATGGCAGCAATATGTAAAATCGGCATCATTACTATAGCATTTAAAGGAATAAAGAAGCTCTTCGGAACTCTTGTTTATCACATAAAAAGTTCCATCATCCCCTTTCCCTATTAACTTATCATCGGTTACCGCCAATCCATAAATTCCATAAGCTGGAAAATAGATGGATCTGACTATATACTTATTGTCAGGATCAACGACATTGATATAGTTGTACCATCTGTATGCCAGGTAAATATATTCACCGTCAAATGCAATGGAGTATGCGTTGGTGCTGGGTAATATAGTATCAATGATCTCTCCATTAACCGGATCAAGCCTTACAAGGTGGAAATTGGAATTAGCATAGAGTCTTGTGGCAAACGGATTGTTGGTAGCATCAGTTATGGAAGATACTTCGAATGGATAATCTGCTCCACCACTGTTATTAAGCTCAATGGAGGTATAGGATTGTAGATCAGGCAATGTTGTAAGGGAAATCGATTTAGGTTTTATACTGATCTTGGGAGGTTTGACAGTGGTTGCTGATACTGGTATTGAGAGTACCGGGTTATCAGTTGCATTACTTTTAACAGTGATTATACCTTCAACAGTACCGGTCTTATTAGGGGTGCACCGAATGGTAAATGGAATGCTGTCAAATGGATCAACTGTAATTGGACAGCTTGATGCAACAGAGAATATCTTGTTGCTTGAAGACACAGATGAAACAGTGGTCGCTGCATTTCCATCGTTAACAAGGTATATGACAGTTGAGTCGATTCCTCCATTCCAGACTTCAGGAAAGCTTATGGATGGTGGACTACTGTGCAATCTGTTAGTCTCAGATACAAAGATCGTACAAGGAATAGAAATGTCAGGAAGAATGTCCGGAAAATGCTGTAAAATGATCTCTGCAAAATAATCACCAGATGCCAGTCCTTCGGTAGTAATTGTGGTATTAAGAGCGAAAACTTCACCAGCAGGGACAATTCCCTCTGTTGATTGCAGTCTAATCCATTTAGCTTTACCTGTACCTTCATCCGCAGCGATCGACCGAACACTATAATTTGCAGGATATTCTTTAATTATGGAGCCATTTTGTGGATCTATGGCGTAAATAATATAATCCCAATCTAATGCAAAAAGCACTTCTGCAGAACCGGAATAAGACAAGCTGTGAATATAATAAGTATCTGGTGTGTATGAGTTCAGAAGAGTTCCAGTCATTAGATCGTATTCATATACTACATTATTATAGTCAACAACAAAGATGGAGTTATCAGCTTCCACACATGCCAAGCCGTATACCCCTCTGCTAAACCATGAAGTAACAATATCCCCTGTTATTTTGTCGAGAACAAAAACTTTTTCATCGTAAGAGTCTGTGATTACAATATGCTGTTCGGTAACCCCGATCGCTTCCATGTATCTGCATTGCGGAACAATAATTGTACGAACCAGCTCCTTTGTATTGAGGTCAAGCACACTAATATCGCCGTTTCCGGTGGTATAATAGATAAATTTTCCATCATACGCCATCCCATAGATGTATAGTTGGTTGTCCAATTTAATTGTGTCAAAGGAATTACCTGTTTCTGGATCTATTTTCAACAGCATATAATTATAATAGTCATATACAAAGAGCTCTGCATCAGCAATATTACCCAGAGCTAAACCCTTATTTTTCATGAGTTTTGTCTTGGTTTTAAATTGATAATCTGCACCTCCAGAATTAGTAATCATTATGGTTGAAGTATCCTGAATGCCATAGTCGAGTGTTTTTTTGAGATGCCGTGGATTAAGGGATATTATTGGCGGAGCTACACATTTTCCGCTAAGATTAACCGTAAGAGAAGGATTGTCATCTGCATCACTTGAGATGAGTGCAACTGCACTGATATTATCTGAAGCATCTGCAGGTGAGAATGTAACTGGCAAAAGCAGAGTGTCAAAGGGCCGGAGAAATGCAGGGAAATTCATTACGGTATTGAACAAAGAATTATCAAAACTGCATCCGGAGACTGTTACCAGATCATTACACTGGTTTATCAGTGTGATAGAAACAGTAGTATCCCTTCCCTCCCAGACTTTACCGAAGTCCACATTCTCATTTTCCGCATAAACAGATTTACAGCCAGCTATTTCAACATTTACTTCCACAACTACATCGGGGTTAAATGGGTCATTGGTATTGAAAACCATTTTAGCATTTCTGGTACCTGCAAAGAGATTTTCTGGATTTACAGTTACGGTAAATTCACGGCTCTCTGAAGGATAAATGGAATCAGAATTAAATGGGGTAATTGATATCCAGCCAGGACCGATAAGATCGATTAGTTTTTTTGCATTAAGTCTTCCACCGGTAACTGTTATCCCCTGCATGGAAGAAATTGTGTCAACAGCTTTAAACACAGCATCCCTGATTTCAACACTGGCTAGTGTTGGGTTCATGCTCCAACTTAAACCAACTGCCCCTGAAACATAAGGGGTTGCCATCGAAGTTCCTGAGTAGAATTCATATTGATTGTTTGGAGTCGTGCTGAGAATATCTACACCGGGAGCTGCAAGATCTACCGATTCCTTGCCATAATTGGAGAACTCTGCTTTGTTGTCGAAGTGGTCTGTGGCTGCTACGGAAATGATATTATCCAGCTCATAACTTGAAGGATAATGAGGATAGATATCGATATCAGAATAATCATTTCCTGCAGCAGCAACAAAAATACCGGATTGGGCAATGACTTCCTGCAGAGCCTGCGAATAACCACCACCTCCCCAGCTATTGCTGGTAATAGGAACATTCATCGCAATGGCATAATCAACAGCATCGATAGCATCGGAAGTATAACCATATCCATCATCATCCAAAAATTTTAATGCCATGATTTTGGCGTTCCACATTACACCGCAGACTCCTATGCCATTGTTTCCTTTTGCAGCTATTATTCCACTGCAATGGGTTCCATGACCGTCACCATCCATTGGATCGTTATCATCGTAGGCAAAATCCCATCCATAGTAATCATCGATATAACCGTTACCATCATCATCAATCCCATTATCAGGAATCTCACCTATGTTTTGCCAAATATTATCGGCAAGATCCGGATGCAGGTAATCCACTCCGGTATCAATAACTCCGATAATTATCTCTTCACCGCTTCCGGTAAATACCTCCCAGGCTTCAACAGCATCGATATCTGCATCCGGGGTTCCACCGGTTTGACCATTGTTATTCAGTGCATATTGTTGATCGAATTGCGGATCATTCGGTATCTTGACTGCCTTTACCAGATAATCTGGTTCTACAAACTCTACGCTGGGATCTTTTCGCAACACTTTAATCGCATCAAGAACTGCTTCTTTTCCACTGGCGTTCAGTTCAAGTCTAAGCAAAGTTCTTAAGGTAAAAGCTTTGTTTCTGGTGACTGGATTTACTCCTTTTGCCAGTTCGACTACCGATTTTACTCCTGCTTGCGTAAGAATATTTGATAAGGCAAAACCATTTGTACCCTTTTTCAGTCCTACAATGACTCTGTTTTCAGCGAAAGGATGTTTATAATTTCGTTGACTATATATTAGGCCTTTACGAACTTTAGGTGTTGCAGAATGAGTCATCTGATATTTAATCTGATTATTCTGTCGAATACTGATTGAATAATTAAGTGTGGCAACTCCTGCATTTGATAACACAACTGTTTTATCTGCAGGGGAATCGTTTGGATTAAAGTTGAAATCCAGGGTAGTTGGTTCAACAACTGCTTTGGGGCCTTCTATAGCGTTTCCGGATAAAGGTATCGTAATGATGTTATTGTCCTCTGCATCGCTGCTTATAGTCAGAGTGGCATTGAAACTGTTAATTGCATAAGGTTTGAATACTACTCTGAGATCAGTAGATTTTTTTGCCTTTACTTTAATTGGAACCGATTCTAAACAATAAAATGCTGAATCGTCTATTGTTAAAGATGATAATGTGGTGGTTTCATTACCATCATTCGAGAGGATCAATACAGCAGTATCCGAATTTCCATACCATACATTGTCGAAGTGCAGTGAAGGAGGGGTGATTTTCAGACTGCGGAATCCATCGACTGTCATGTTGACCGGAACAATGAAAGGGTTTGTTGCTGATGGATCATTATGAGAGAATGCTATCTCTCCAGTGTATAATCCTCCAAATAGATTCCGCGAATTCAATAATACATTAATTAGTTCAGTTGAGCCTGGAGCAATAGTAAATATCGCATTTCCCGGATTGATGCTGAGCCATTTTTCTGTACTCCAATCGAAACAGTTACTAATCATCTGAATAAGATCACCACTCCAGTAACCATCTTCAGGAAATACATTTATCGCAACTATGGGCCGATCGGGATTATATGCTCCAACTAATAATTGTTCGCATTGGTAAACTCCCAATGCTATTCCCTGTCCCTGGATTGATTGTGAATAAGTAAATATTTCCGATTGAATGAAGTTAATATTTCTGGTGATTTCATATTCGATAAATTCGGTTGCAATGCAGCCATAATAGTAAATACCTCCTGTTGAAATCGGGCAATAATCCGGCTGTGCAAATTTCCCCTTAATCTGCCAATCTCCGCCAGGCGAGAAGGTGGCAGCAAAGACGATTGCCAATCGACCGTTGTCTACATAATCGGCAAGAATATTGCCCAGAAGAACAGGATCTACCCAATATGAGTCTGAACTTAGCAGCACACAATCATATTCCATTAAATAATCAAGGTTGGGAATGGTTGATCTGCAATCCAACACATCTAAAGATTTCACAGATGGAATGTTTTTTACTCCAGCGATAAATTTGTCAGTTTGAGGATTCAGGTACATTGTGTGAAGATATAATACTTTCAGATAACCATCTGCAAAACTTTTCTCAGGTGAATATGGCTTTGGCAGAACAACTGCTCTTCTGTTTGTTTTACTGTTTTTGGAAAACCAATTATCTGCAGAAGCGGTTTCTAAATCAATTAATTGGGGATTTCTCTGAAGTAGAGGTTTACTTAGCAGAGAAGTACGGATCTCAACCTGAAGAGTAAAATCTCCGGTATTTGAAATTTGCACTGGAATTGATATGGAATCTTCAGGCTGTTGGGTATGATTGATAGCTGCAGGTTCAATGACCATCTGTGGCCGGTAAAGTCTGAAGTTAAGTTCGGCTGCAGGGGGTATCGATACAATCAAAGTTTCACTATTAAGAAAGCCTTTTGCATCAACGAAAATGGAATACAAGCCTTCTACCAGGTTAAGTGTATAGGAGCCATTTTCATTTGTGGTTGAGGATCCGGATATGGGGCCGGAGTAAAATACATTTGCACCATTTATCGGTGATCCGTCGAGATTGGCTGTTACATTTCCGGTGATTTGGCCAGGGTTATAGATCTGAATAGGAATTTGTAATCTCCAGGTACTGTCGGCACTGTTGATAATAAGTTCAAAATTTATTGTACTGGGTGTTGGGCATTGTGTACCAATCTGGAATTCGAAGGCACTGCTTGTTTGCTGGATATCACCACAGCAGGCGATTGAAGCCAGAGTTGAAATAGCAGACTGGATTGAAATATTGGCATCTGTGCAAACCAGACTGCAGGTACTGTTTTCAGATGGTAATGAACCAACGTTTTGAATTGTCAGAAACATCTCAATGCTTTCTCCCGGATTGCAAAAGCTATCATTGTTTCCACCATTTTGATCTGAAATCTGTTTGCTATGGTAAGTAAGGTAAGGACCTTCTATTTGGCCTCTGAGCATAGTTGCAGGATCTCCAAAAAGAACCGTTTCATACATGCAATATCTAATCAGGTCATAATTTATACACCATATATTGTCTTCATGACTGTCAGAATTGATATCACCAAGTTTGAGAATTTTCTCACTGAAGAAAGCGTCCCAGAACTGTCGGTTAAAACGCTGACTTGGACCATCAAGGTTTTCCCTTGATTCATTATAACTCCCATAACCGTAAACGGTATTGAACACAACAGAGAACATGCCGTTTCGGGATGAAGTAGTTAAGCGTTCTGCCATACAGTCCACAGGAAAATGTCCGGGATAACAACCCTGGGAATAGACAAATACAGGATTGGAATTAGTAAGGGCATCGGCTTGCTCGAATTCCAGTTTCATGGCATACGTTTCATTGGCATGCCCCAGGTGGTTAAAAATGGAGTAGTTGTTGGAATTAATCAGTTTAAGCAGACTATCTGGTGACCAGAAAAAAGTAAAATTGTCATAAAGCGTGTCTGAAGTAAAAGTTGGGCAGTCAATGAATCCCACAGTTGAGTAACCGGATGCTTTTGAACCAAGGCGGATCTCCTCCATGTAGGGAAAAGCGTAAGCAAATTCACCAGGACCAAATTGTGGACCCAGTTCTTCACCAAGAATACACGACCGGGACAACCATGGCGCTACAGTTGCTTTTTCGTAGACCAGTGTTTTGTATATAAAGTTGGCCATTTCTTGAGGAGTTTCTGCAGATATCCTTCCTATAGAAACTTCGGCCATCAGATCGACATCAGTACCATCGGGACCATCGTTAGGCTCGCCCCAATAAAGATCACCATCATCATTGTATGATCCGTCCAGGCATTGGAAATACATATCGGATGGAATGTACTGATCATTATACAGATTTCTGTATGGGATTATATTTACATCACCACCTAAAACCACATATTCAGTATTCCATGTGGAGTAGGCATCGATGATGAAATTTCGTAACTGTTCGGCTTCGTCAATGCCCGAATAGTTTGAATAGATCTCTTCAATAGTAACAATATTTGCGGTATATCCTTGAGATATTCTGTGCTCAATAAGATCTCTGACTGTGACATCAGTGTTGGCATCCCGTATTGATTGTGAGGTGATGAAAACATAAGAATACTGTTGGTCTGAAGAGCAGATACCACCTTTTTTATTCTGCAATTGAAATCTACTGGAATTTTCATAAGTGTTAAGTGCTTCAGGGTTTTCTATTCCCAATTTGAGTGGATCGAGTTGGCTTTTCTTTGTTGGAAGTCTATGATTCCGATCACCTTTTTTTTCATCGATCAGATTCACCTGCAGCATCAAGTCTGAAAAAACCTCGATTTTTCCTGATTTCGGATAATACTGAACCGGGTTAAGGTTAACAAAGGCGATTTTGACCCCTTTTTTATATTGAACGCTAACCAGAACACCATTCTGTGAAGGAAAGGCAGCGTCATTACTATAAATGCTGGCGTCAGGAAAACTCTTTCTGGCTTTTGCATTTCTGGTTAGAGGAATAGGAGCTTTGCCGAATTCAATGAAATGCCTGCCTGGCAGTACTTTTTTTCTGTTCCTCTGTATATTGATAGATGCAATTGATTTTCCTGCCGGAACAACAAACTGAGCAGGAATAACCGGTAATACTGGTTCTCCTTCGTTCCCTGCCAGAGGAGCATTTCCAAGGGTGATTCTTTTTAGTTCTGTATTGTCATACTTTTCGGTCAGGGCAATTATTTCTGCTTCTGGTACTTTATAGTTTAAGATAACCTTATCAGGATTGGATTGATCTACTGTCACCATCACCGGTTTTTTACCGGGAACATCCATTAAAGCATTCGCTTTCTTTAGTTTATCTGCCTCTATGGAAGCAGAAAATGACAGAATAGAACACAGGACTAAACCTGACTTCAGAAAACTCTTCCGGTTCATAAAATGCCCCTTTCCAGGAGGTGTTAAGATGCGTGCAATTATGAAATTAAACGGTAATAGTCTGAAAAAAAATCAGATACAATTATTAAGAAACAAAAAGAGAACTTAAAAAGGACGAGAACCAAAAAAGCAATACAAGAAGGAGGACAATTCCTTTCAACATTGTTAAACAGGGTAAATGTTCAAAAGGAAATTATCTACAACTAATTTAGATTTATAAATTCTTGAAGTCAAGTTAAATTTTATGCATAATATCTGAATTCAGTTTTTATAAGGAAAAGAACCTTTCTGCTCTTGTATTCCTGCAAAAAAACAGACACAGCATTGATTATTAACCGATTAAAGAGACTGCCAAAATCGTTTATCAGACCAGAAATGGCACAAAAGCAAAAATGAACCGGTAGTTATGGCGCCTGATTTATTTTTTTAACGTGTGTTTCTGAGATTTGTCTGCTACAGATTTCAGGAGGAATAAACCACTTCTTTTATTTCAGCAAAAGAGCTTGCCGAGAGGGTCAGTGGCAGTTTTTGCTGAATTTTAAGCGCAATATAGAAGAAAAGTCATGTCAGAGTCAGATAAAAGCGATTTAAAATCTTTAAAAGACACCCCATTATCAAATAATCAGAAAAAATTATGGTTTCTTGAGAATTTGCAGAGTGTGCGTGCTCCGTTTATAATTTCCAGAGTATATCATATCTGTGGTCCTCTGAAAGTGAACTGCCTGCAAAGGGCATGGGCAGATGTGCTTAAGAATAATAAAATTCTTAGAACAAATTTCAAAGAGCAAAATGGAAAGGTTTTTCAGTGGATTAATGAAGAAGTTATAGATAAAATCGGGTTCAAAGAATACTGTGGTTTGGAAGAACGTGTTGCCTGGGAGAAGGTACGGGAGTCACTGGACGATCTATTTTGTAGGCCTTTTAACCTGATAGGCGATTATTTATTCAGAATCAACCTGTTTAAAATCAGTGAGAATAATTTTTTACTGGCACTCTGCTTCCATCAGATTATAATTGATCGAACATCCATGGAAATGGTAGTACAGGAGTTAAACTGCTGTTATAACCGGTTAGTAAAGGGAGAGGAATTTCAGACAAAACCAGCCGATTATGATTACTTCGATTTTGTTCAATATCAATTGGAAAAGGATGATATTGAAAATCCCTCAACGCAGTATTTCTGGAAACAGCAATTTTTAAATTTTCCTGAGGTAATTAACCTGTATTATGAGCATAAAAATGCATCAGCTTACTGCAGGCGATTTGCTCAGAATGAGTTTCAGTTTGATAATAGCATTTATGAAGAGCTGCAGAGGTTATGCTTTAAAAGCAATGCAGAACCACTTCATGTATGTACAGCAATATTGTATGTCTTATTAATAAGATATACAGGACAGCATGACTTCTGTATCAGCATCCCTGTTTCCGGTCGTGAAATTAAGGAGAATGAAACCGTAAGAGGGCCGTTTGAGACACTGATACCTGTTAGAATAACCACCGGAGATGATGCATCATTCAGTGATGTACTGGAGGATGTGAAAAATGCTGTTCTGTTATCACTTTCAAATCAGAATTCTTTTGCAGAATACTTTCTGGATAATGTAGCAGAAAGTCCTGAGAAATCCATATCGCCGTTTTACCAGGTATCTATTCAGTTTGACTACTCATCTGATAATCAGTTGGCAATTGATGACTGTATCTGCAGGGAGTTGAATGAATATTCCATATACTGTGGTTGTGATTTGAATTTTATGTTAAGGGAAGATAATGGGCAGCTTAAAGGAAAAATTGATTATAATGCATCTTTGTTTTCGTTAGAAACCGTTTCGGCACTGGCAAGACATTTCACAATTATAATGCAAAATGTGCTGCAGAATCCTGAAACAAGGATTGAAGCTGTTAAGTTATTAACAGAAGAGGAGATAGCTGCTATCGAGAGTTGGAATAGTACTGAGATGAATTATCCAATTCATGAATCAGTTCCATCACTGTTTTACAAACAGGTTGAACAGACCCCGGATGCTGTTGCGATCATTCAAAACGATATAGGAATAACCTACAGAGAACTTAGTGACAAAATAGAGTGTCTGGAAGAGTTGCTGATTGAAAACGGGGTGGCATTTGGAAAAAGAGTGGCTGTTTGCATGGAACGATCTGTGGAAAGTGTAGTGTGCATGCTGGCCATTTTCAAATCAGGAGCGGTCTATGTCCCACTTGATCCAAAATATCCTTCTGACAGACTGTTATATATAATCAGGGATGCTGATGTTGATATTATTCTTACAAAAAGCTTATACTGCAATATATTGTCTCAAAGCGGAAAGCGGATGCTTTTTCTGGACAAAAATCCAAGAGAAGAAAATCATAGCCAGCAAAGGAAATTGCCTTCGATTTTACCAGATAGCGCTCTCTACATAATCTATACATCAGGATCTACTGGGGTTCCAAAAGGAATCGTGGGCAAAAACAGGGGATTAATTAACCGGCTCTTTTGGATCTGGGATACATATCCTTTTGAAACTGGAGAGATTTGTTGCCATAAAATCTCTGCAGGATTTATAGATCACCTGGCAGAGGTCTTTACTCCATTGCTAAAGGGAATACCCATTGTAATATTCAACAGTGAAAATGTAAAAGGGGTGGAGGATTTCTGCAATGTTCTTATCGATAAAAAGATCAGCAGGCTGATAATGACACCTTCATCTCTTAAACTTCTTCTGAAGGAGAAAAGGAAAAAGGGGCTGCAATTTAAAAACATAAAATATGTTTTTTGCAGTGGGGAAGCTTTACCTGTTTCTTTAGCAGAACATTTCTATACTGAGTTCAGTTCTGCGCGATTGATAAATATTTATGGTTCATCTGAAGTCAGTGCAGATGTTACCTATTATGAAGTCAGTAAGTTTAGCGTAAAGGATGTATTGCATCATTTCAGCCGTTTCTCCATGAATAAAGAGGTGCTGCAGAAATATAAAGAGCAGTTGGGACATTTCTCAGAGTACATTACCAAACCTGATACTGATCTGTGCGATGTTTCCAAGATTTTTACCAACTATCGAATGTATGAAACTTCTTATACTACAGATCAGTATTATTCAATGCTCTATTCTGATGTTCTTCCATTTATCATTAATACAGCATCACCCAGATTTATCGGCCACATGACCTCTGCTTTGCCGGATTACCTTCATGATTTGAGCAAACTGATATCCAAACTCAATCAGAATCTGGTCAAGATAGAGACATCAAAATCACTGACATTTCTGGAGCGGGAAGCACTGGCTATACTCCACAGATGTTTTTACCAGTATAATGATCATTTCTATGAGGAAAATATACAAAAGGTAAATGCTAATCTGGGGATTATCACTACCGGAGGCACTACATCCAATATTGGAGCACTTTTGTCTGCCAGAAACAAGCTTTTGTTTGATAATTACAATGAAACTTCAAGCTCCAGAGAAAGCATCTACAGTGTAATGCATAAAAAGGGGTATAAAGATATGGTGATTATAGGTTCACCCCTGATGCATTATTCAATGAAGAAAGCAAGTTCGATTCTTGGGTTGGGAATCGATAATATTGTATATGTGGAAATGAACAGCAGTAATCGGATAAATACCGATGATTTGGAAAAAAAGATAAGACAATGCAGAAAAGATAAAATCATGGTGCTGGCTGTTGTGGGTATTGCAGGAGCTACGGAAACCGGAATCATTGATCCATTGGAAGACATCGCTGAAATAACTCAGAAATACAAGGTTCATTTTCATGTAGATGCCGCATGGGGAGGTGCGCTGATCTTTTCCAGAAAACATAGTCATTTACTTAAAGGAATAGAAAATGCAGACAGTATAACTCTATGCGGACATAAGCAACTATATCTTCCGCAGGGAATCAGTGTATGCCTGCTCAAAGATCCTTTCCAGTTAAGTTATGTTTCTACTACGGCCAGATATCAGGCTGGTCCAAACACGTATGATTTTGGAAGATTTACCATAGAAGGTTCCAGATCTGCACTGTCAATGTGCTTGCATGCTTCGCTGAGAATTCTTGGTAAAAAAGGCTATGAGGTATTGATCGATGATGGTATCGAAAAAGCAAAGTTCTTTTCTGAGATTATAATGGCCAGCAGTGCTTTTGAACTTATAGAGAAACCACAGATTAACATAGTCAATTACCGGTATATTCCGGAAAAATTTCGCACTGCTCACAGTAATGGAACACTATCTGCAGAAGACAGAAAATATATAAATGATATAAACTGCTTGATCCAGCAGAAACAATTTATGAAAGGTAATTCCTTCGTTTCAAAAACCACCCTGAAAAGAAAAATAAATGATATGGAAGAAGAACTTACAGTATTCAGGGCGGTTTTATCCAATCCTTTGACAACCTGTGATGATCTGTATAGTGTTCTGAAAGACCAGTTGGAAATTGCAGAAAGTATACTTGGTGACAGGAATGATTATGGCAGGGGGGTCATAAACCGGAAAATTATGGTAAAAAAAGAGATCATGCCACAGGATGAAATACTGACAATTCCCATTGGGAAACCTATTTATAACACTAAAGTTTATATTATCGATTCTTCAGGAAATATTGCTCCTGTGGGTATTCAGGGTGAAATATGTATTTCTGGTGAAGCAGTTGCACAGGGCTACATTAAAAACCACGAGCAAAACACGAGGTCCTTTATCACAAATCCATATTGCGATAAATCACCCTATGACAGATTGTACAGAACCGGAGATTTGGGTATGTATCTTCCGGATGGAACAGTAAGGTATCTGGGAAGAATTGATGATCAGATAAAGATCAGAGGTATCAGGGTCGAATGCGGAGAAGTGGAGTCGATTCTTTGCTCAAATCCCGATATTGCAGATGCTGCAGTAATAGGATTTAAATCTGTGAAAGGTATGGAGTTGATTGCTTTTTATATCCCAAGGAATAATGCGTCTGCATCACCGGAAAGACTCAGAGAATTTTTAAAAAGCAAGCTTCCGCAATACATGATACCTTCGGTTTTTATCGAACAGAAGCGGTTTCCTGTTCTGACTAATGGAAAAACGGATAAAAAAAAGTTAAAACAGATTGCAGCTAATTATATGGACTCACAGACAAGGGGTTCAATGTGAAGCTACCTGTTATATTTGCTGTAACCGATGCAGATGTTCTGTCGGATGAATTGTTCAGGGGGCTTCAGAAAATTGTATCTGCAGAAAGACGGTGCAAGGCGGAAAGATTTCACAGACGGGAAGATGCCTGCAGATCATTGCTTTCCGAAGCGCTTGTCAGATACACTTTTTTTGATGCAGGTCTTCAATGTGGCGGAGAATTTGAATTGACCAGAAATGAATTCGGAAAGCCGGAACCGGTATTAAGTGGGTTTCATTTTAATATTTCTCATTCCGGCACATGGGTGGTATGTGCTGCAGATAATGAAGAGATTGGAATCGATGTGGAACGGATTCATAAGGTGGATAGTGGGATTTCGCAGCGCTTCTTCTCTTCAATAGAGAACAAGTTACTCTCTGATTTTAAGTCACCGGCTCAATGGCTTGAATGTTTTTACAAGTTATGGGTTTTAAAAGAAAGCTATATAAAAGCTATTGGTAAAGGTCTTCATTGTCCGCTGAATTCTTTTGCAGTACTACCTCAGAATGACGGTTCTGTCCAACTGATCCGCTATAACGAGACATTGCCTCAGAAATATTTAAAGATTTACGATATTGACCCTGCCTATAAATGTGCACTTTGTTGTTCACATCAGAATTTTCCCCGGGAAGTCAAAGTCGTTACAGTCCAGGAAATACTTTGTAAATTGGAACCAAATAGAATTTGATTTTTGGGGAAGGTTTGAGAGCGCAAAAATAGCTTTCCGGGAGTTAGAATATTTAAAAGGTCCTTGGAAGCCAAAACGAACAGTGGGGATTGGCAAAAAAGGATTAGGAGTCTCTGGAAGGTCTTCTGAGAGGAGGGCTAGGCAGGAAAGGGCGAGATGACACAGTAGGAATTTGCTTTTTTCCCGTATTTTTCTCCTGCAGGATTTACTTGAATGGGGACGGAGGAGACTTGGTGACTCAAAAATCAGTAGCCTCGACTAACAGGTTTTAGCCATTTACCACAACTTGAACAGATATAAAGCAGGACTATTTGTCTATAAATGAATATTTGATTATGTAAATGTCCAGACTTTTCATCTTATTCCTCATGAAATCGTACGGCAGAGGTTTACCTGAGTAGATATCCCATTGCAGAACTGATCTACCTAAAAGATCATACAAAGCTATTTGGGTTAATTTCCCTGAAAAAAATTTATCAGTGATACTATTTATCGAAGAGCGGGTAACGACAGTCTTAATGGAACTGTTGTGGAAAGGGATACGAGGCCGGACGGCGGTTTTCGATTTAATCGTGAAAAAGCCATTGGAGTATGCTGTTTTGGTCACGTATTTATCATAATGTTCTACGACAATTTTACACTCTGTCGAGGAAGTTCTTACGGTGTCGACGACCAGTTGTCCATTAATAATTTTCCTGGAAAGGAAAAACTCCGGAATGGTGATAACAATCAATGAATCAACTTTTGGGTTAATTGAGCGGGTGAGCAGGTTAAAACAATGTTCGTCAAATTGAAGTTTAATGGCAGCATTACCATCCACACGTGATACTACCAGTATTGTGCATTGCTCACCAGTATAGAACAGTTCACCACCTGAAGGTTTTAATACTTTGTATCCGATAGGATCATTATCGGTGGTATCGGTGGTATCAATTCCAGGAATGATTTCTGAAAGCAGTTTAGAATCATATTTTCCGACAAATGCAGCACAACTGGTAACATTGATTTGCTGGTCATCCGGATTGAGAGGATACCAAGTATTATTCTTCCAGTTTATTATCCATAAACCTTTTCTGGGAGAAAGATCACCTGATTGACTTGCAATAAGATACTGGTTGTCGTTAGTGAAATAATAGTTACCAAAATCGATCTCATTCCATTCTCCAAAATGGTATTGTGAAGGACACCAGTTAAGACTTTCACAATAGCGGTGAACATGTTCCCTGACATCCACCGGTTGCTCAGACTGTTTATAGAAACGGGTTACATAAAAACCTTTGTGGGAAGCAGGTACACAATGACTAAAACTACCGGTTTCTCCGGCAGTCCCTGGAGACGCAACACAATATTTTCCATCATGTGACATAGCATGATTACAGCCGAATACCTCTTCAGAATTGTCCGGTTTGAATTTATAAACATTATCTGCTTTTGCTGTGCCCATCCCTGATTCTGGTATGGTTATGAACCCGGATCTTCTTTTGGGTATTCCATTGATCACTGATGTGATTGCACCCCAGATCTGATCCTTATATACAGTAAGCCGGTAATAATTTTCAAATTGATAATTGGGGCTAATTTGTGCAATGATTCTGAGTTCTCCAAAAGAGACGCTTGAATCCGAGAATGAAACCTGCATTGCATAAAGAACTTCAGAAGCTTCCGAGTCAAAGAAAATCTCTGAAGCATAGGGGCTGGAGCGGAGAAAGCCTGAGGTGGTAGATTTGCCTGGCACTGGAACGGGTGTTCTGAATTTGCCATCTATTCTTATAAGGTGCAGGCTGTCTCTATCTGAATACAGAATCCAGCGGCCATCATCTGATAATGAGACAAATAAGACCTTGTTGTTTTCTCCTGGAAGTTTAACTGGATTCCATTTGTTCAGTTCTGTAATAAACATTCCTCCCTGATCAGCATTGCTATATACCGCAAAACCCTTAGGTAGAGTACTCTTGTCTTTAACCGCGGCGCTCCATTGGGGTTCTTTGGGGCATTCGAAATCATTGTTATCATCCGTTGAGATTTCCTTTTCAATAAGAGAGAACCTGGTGATGTGCAAGGTTCCTTTTAATTTTCCCATCTGAAGGCCGAAGAGCCCTTCATTTAATTCGACTAATTCGACTGCATCAGGTCCACTGTTAACCCATTTAAAAGTATAAGTGCTGTAATCTGGGGACAGTTGTAAAGTTCGGGAAGCATAATGAAACCAGGGGGCACTGTTTTGTCTGATACAGAAGGTGACTTCAGCGGATGAGTCTGAAGCGGCAGTCATGCTAAGAATGTAAGTTTTTTCTTTCTGAATGCTTACAAGCTGTCCGATTGCTGCCTCATACTCCTGTATTCCTGATTTATGAGCCTTTATGGTGCATCCGCTTGTATCAAAAGAAAAATTCATTTCTACAGAATTATAATGAATCCAGAAATTATGTGAAGTGACGGAGGTATCTTCTATGAGTTCCTCTGCAGATAATGTCATCGTTAGCACACATAAAAAAGCTATAATTGTGTAGAATTTCTTCAGCCATTTTAATGCTTTTTTAAAGCAGCAATCTGAATGAATAAAAAAGAATCGCTTAAAATTCATGCAAACCACCTGGAACTAAACCCGGATCAGAATCGGTTTTCAAAGAGAACCACATAGTACGCATTGGCACCTCCAGGGCCGGTGCTCCTGGAACTATGCATAACCCTGTAACCTTACTGAGATTAAACCGATACTGGGTTAATCATCTTTTCCAGATTTGTCGTAATAATTTAGAATATAGTCCTGTGTTTAGAAGATAACCCGAATATCAGGAACAATCATATAATAAAATTAACATTTCAAAAAAGGTTAATTGTTTTACAGAAAATGTTAATACTTACTATATGATACAAATCGTTTCCTGCCAAATAAAACGCAGTATATCATTTTTCGGGTTTCCCTGTTCTATATCCCAAAAATATTACATTTTTAGCAGATGTTATAGATTAAAATTATACTTTTTTTGTTTTGATGATATGGATCAAGAAAGGGATTTTTCTGATTTCGTTTTTCTTGTTTTGCCCGGTGTGAGTTGAGGCAAAGGGGACGGAGAAAACTTGAAGTTCTAAGCTTTTTGGATATTGATTAGAAAGAGCGGTAAGGAGAATAATACTCTTTAAGCGGAGAAATACGATTTTGGGGATGATGGCTGGTTCCCGGCTCTTTCCTACAGGAGTGGCGAGATGGCTCTCAGCTCAGAGTAGCATATCAAGAAAAATGTGGTTTATCTCATTTTTTTCTTTTTTGAGGGGAATGGTAATGATATAAGCTGCATTACAGGAGTTTTCACCGGGATGTTTTAAAGATATCAATGCGGAATAGTATTCACACCTCACTATTAAGCTCTAAAAAAGCTAAATTATACTAATTTCGGGAAAAGAATAAAAATGTAGAAGGCTTTCTCTCTTCGCTTTTGAATAAAATAATGGGCCAGACTGCTGCACATTATACTTGTATATACAATAAAAGGACAGATAGACCAAAAAAGACCACGTTGCCCCTTAATGAGTAGGCAATACTATCCCCTTCTTTTCAGCAATACTCTTCCCCAGTTTTGCCAGCCTACACACTGCTGTACTGGTTACATTTAGTCTTCTCCCGGTACTTAGAGTTGTCATCTCCAGAATAGTAACCGCAAAGTAACAGTATAGCTTGCGGGCATCTGACAGTGCATTATTCCTTCCTCTTCTTTTTATGTCATCTATTGAAACCGGGATTCTAGAAAAAACAAACTCAGCTAGTCTGTCATGGTCCCAGCCCCATCTCTTGTAATTGGCCATGCGGATCCTTTTCTCTTCATCTTTTTTCAGTGCATCTTTTGTAAATTTGGGACTTCCGATGACCCAGTAGCCGGGTTCAAACATGCTCTGTTTGTCACCATTGGAAGCTTTTAGCATTTTGAGAAAATCCTGGAATGAGTCGCATTTTTCCATCATTTGCTTTATAGTTTTGCGGTAGATGATTTTAGGATCCACAACTCCATCGCTGGAATAAAGCTTGAGGATCTGATCGATATGCAGATTCGGGAAGTAACTATTTCCCATTACTGTAGAGTGAGTGCAATCTTTGAATT
>JAAYPC010000320.1 GCA_012519985.1 Fibrobacter sp. | reverse complement strand
GCAGGTTTTGTAATATTTGCTCTCCTGAAATAATCAATCGATTAGCAATACCATCAATAAAGTTCAATTTCCCCTCTTCTTTAACAAAAAAATCGGTTTCACCGTCATCTTTCGGCTGCCCGTCAAATAAACGAACTACCGAATTAATGGCATCAAGCTGAAACTGGAGGTTGGGTTCGAATTGGAGGATCATTGGATAATGTGTTTAATTAGTTTATTTAGACTTTTTTCTCTCGTTTTTGCTGTTAATTCGCATTGCCAAATAGTAAGCACCTTATAACCCATATTTATAAGTTTTTGAACGTTTTCCGAATCCCTAAGGATGTTTTTTGATATCTTTTCTTTCCAAAATTGAGTATTAGATGTAGGTAAAGCAGATTTCTTGCAATTTTTGTGTCCATGCCAAAAACATCCGTTTACAAAAACAACCGTCTTGTATTTAGGCAAGACAATATCAGGTTTACCGGGTAAATCTTTTACATTCTTTCTATATCTAAAACCTTCTGCAAAAAGATATTTTCGCACCAATACTTCAGGCTTTGTTTCCTTACCCGATATTTTGGACATGATATCCGAACGTTTAGTTTTTGAGAAAATATCAGACATGGTTATACCGATTTCTCCGCATCATCTAACCTTCTAAACAAATGAGATAACAAACTTAACATATCCAAACAGTCCTTTTCAGTAAATAATTTTGAATCTCTTAGTTGTACAACTTCTTCGTGTGCAACGGGATTTCTTGCCCCTGAAAGGATGCCCATTGACAAAAACTTTTGCCCTTCTTCTATATTGTTTATTGTAGAAGGGGTAAAATTCGAACCGTCTGTTTTTCTATATTTATTTGCAACTTTGAGAGCTTTACCTTCTCCAAATACCTCTCCCATCATTCCTGAATCAGTAGCATTTATACTTCCTGATTTTCTTCTGACTTCCGAAATATATCTTTTAATTGTTTCTTCGAATGCTCTATAAAAATCTAATTTTTTATAATCTTCAAAAGACGCACCTTGGACTGTTGGATGTATGTGCCTCCAATGATAATAAGCGTATTCAGGAATTAAATCATGTAACAAATCGACAACTTCACTTTGCTTTTCATCCGATAATTCGGAATCTTCAATTACTGAATTAACGATGACTTCCACCTTAGGTTGTATATCTTCGGGAAGTTTATTATACCATTCTCCAACGTTTATATCAATTCTTGAAGAAATACGCTTACGTTTCTCTTTTTTTCTTTTTTCTCTCCAATCTTTTTCAATATCTCTTAATAAACTTTGTAAATTAGTTCTTAGTTCTGTAGTAATCGGCAAATCCCAATTAAGAGATTGTCTATCTGTTGATATTACATCTTCTTTTAATTCATCTACAAAATCCACATTCATCCAGCCAGTAAAGTATGAGTATCCGTGACTTGATTCACCGACTCCAAAAAACTCAGGAGCATTTACTAAACGTCCGTTAGCAAACAAAGTTATACCTCTCAAGCCAGGTTTTAGAGGCTTTTCGGTTGCCATTATTAAACCTGAAACTTGTTTCCCATCCAAATACTTGTTTGGAATATCAGAATTGTTCGGAAATATCCACTCTATCTGTTTATCAATATTACTATATTTTAACTTATCATCAATTTGTAACTTTTCGTCTCCATTACATGAAATGTAGACTTTAAAGGAGTCATCAAAAAAATTAAATAATTTGGAAAGACTAACAGCTAAATCATATTTATCAAACGACGATTTTCTCTTCAACTCTTCTAATTTTATAATAGTACCTGTTTCATCAGGGGCACAATTACAAATATCAAAATGCGGTTCATATTCTGGAGTTACACTATTTATTAAATCATTCCATTTTAATATAAACTTTACACATTTCCCATTCTTTTTCGTTTCGACATTAATAGTATCACCTATACCAAAAAAAGCAAGTTTTCCCAGTCCTTTTCGACCTGTAACCCTTCTTAAACCATTAGGGCTTATCCCGTTATCTTCATTTCTTCTCTTTCTTCCTATACGTAAAAACTTATCATTGACCTCTTCAAATGTCATACCTACTCCGTCATCAATAACAGAAATACTTTTTCCTCTCTCATCATCTTTTAACTCTATTTCAACCACTTTCGCCTCAGCATCATAGGCATTTGCAATAAGTTCAGCGATCGCATTGGGTAAAACTGAGTACATTTTAACACCTAAATGCTCTATTGTATGAGGGTCAAAACTCATTCTTAGTTTTTTCTCTTCCATAGTTTATTGATTATTATTTATTACTCTCCCTAATCTCTTTGCATATTCAGGAGGTACGGCATTTCCTATTAATTTTGCCGCCGTAGCCATACTGTTTGTTTTGAAAACATAATCTTTCGGAAATGTTTGTATGGTTGCTCCTTCTCTTATCGAAATTGCTCTATCTTCATCCGGATGACCGAAACGTCCGTTAGAGATGCTGAAAAATTTTGTAGTAATTGTAGGAGCCGGTTTATTCCACCACATACGTCCGTATGTATCTTTAAAACTATCATCTTTACCAATAAAACATTGGAGTTGAAGTTCTTTGTCGTTAGCCCAGTCAAGTCGGCTTCCCCCATCATGTCTTGTTTTTTTCATTCTTTGTAAGCTTTTATTACTTAATCCCGCAACGGAGTGATTGAAATCACTTAAGTCTTTATGTCCTGCATTAACTTTTGGAAAACCATTATTTTGCCCGATAGCTTCCTTGAGAACCATACTCTTCTTTTCCGGAATAGGCAAATGAATATTGATATTTTCCAAACGAGTTACAATTAAAGAAAACCGTTTTCTACTTTGAGGTATTTTGTGATAACTCATGTCTACTATCTCATAAATAATGTTATTATATCCGATAGATTTTAGTTTATTAAGAAATGAAGGTAATACACTCTCTTTGTGTGTTAAAATTCCCGGTACATTTTCAACAAGTATATACCCGGGTTTATAGTAATCAACAAAACGTGCAAAATCCATTAGTAAATTTTTCGATTGTTTAGATTTATCTTTATCGGAATTTATTATGCTATAAAATTGACAAGGACTGCAACCGGCAAAAATAAGTTTGTCATCGTTTTTTTGTATATTAAAATGTCTTTCAAAGTAGTCCTTATCCAAATTTTTAATGTCGGTTTGAATAAAAATACTTCCCGGATTGTTATATTCATATGTTTCTTTTGCATCTTTATCAAAATCAACACCTGCAATTACATTTATACCTGCTTGACGAAGTCCATATGTCATACCGCCTCCTCCGCAGAAAAAATCTATTGCTTTATATTGTTTGTTACTCATTTTATGTTCTATATCGTTTTAAACTCCACGCCTGCATCTTTCATTTGCAGGGCGGTGTTGGTTTTTAATTGGTCGTTTCCTTTGAAAATTCGGTCGAGTGCAATTACTTTTTTAGGCTGCTTAGTTAGCACTTCGGTAATGATTTGCTCGTCCACTTTTTCTAAAATTAAAGCTAATTCGTTGCCTTCAATGAGATGATAGCCGTTGCAGGTTTCAATATTTACATTGAGGTCTTTTCCGCTCTTTAGTAACAGT
>JAAYPC010000319.1 GCA_012519985.1 Fibrobacter sp. | reverse complement strand
TATGATACCGCTTTCAACTGGGTACTTGTGTTGTATTATCCACGTATTTTCCCTAAAAACCAATACATCTCCACCCCCACAAGCCCAAACGTCTCCCCGGAACGAGGCGCTTAGATGAAAAGCGCCTGAAGGAAGGTACTTATAGTTTAAAAGTGCCTTTTATCTTTCAACAAACGCCATTGTCCGGGCTGCAGAAAACGATCCAGAACTCATTTTTATTATAAATACCCCGGCATGTTTCATTTTTGGGTTTAGTTGCAGAACATGTCTGCCTTGAGAAAAATTCTCACTGGCAAGATCGGCAATCAGTTTTCCACTTAGTGAATAGGCCTTTACAGAGACAAAACCGCTGTGGGGAATTTCGAATGAGACAGATGCTTTTCCGTTCCCGAATTCCATATTGTTATTCAGTACATAACCGTTATTGGAACGATTGTTTTTTCTGTCACCTTTTACTTCAGTTAAGCCTTGTGCTCTAAGAATTTCCAGCATTTTGATAGCATAGCGTTTGCCGAATTCCCGATAGCTATCAGCGGTAAAATGGTACTGATCTGCACCTCTAAGTCCTGCTGATGAAATCACATAGGAATTTGGCAAAGTGTTAGGCAGACTCTGGACAGTGGCATTTTGACTGAGCAGGTCTCCGGCCAGTAATGGTATCTTTGATGCATCGAGGTTCAGATCCGCAATCAGGTTGTTGTAGACGTTCTTGACCTTGACAGGCCAGGAGTTATTGTAGGCATCTGTTTCACCCTGATGCAGCAGAAATCCTCTAATCACACCATCATTTTGTGCTATCTTAGCCACTTCCACTAACCGTCCATAAGGGTTTCCACCATATTCTCTTGCAATATTCTTCAGCCAATCCGCTGCACCGTTGATGTAGTTTTGATAATTGTTCTTGTCAAAAATATCTATTGCAGTTCCTGCAACAGAAACGTTAATAATACCGATCTTGAATGGAGCAGGCAGGCTGTCAACAAGAGTGCGACCGAAATAATCGCCGGGGTTTAATCCGGTACCGTTTCGGCATGTTGGCGGAACAGCGGTAGTCCAAACTCCTTTGGTCCGGCTTCTGTCGGGCCAATCCACTGCCGGTAACATCTGGAAACGCTCACTCACACCGGTTAAATCCTGTTGTTCAGGCCTTGCATTTCCTTCCATATTAGACTGTCCGAATGCCAGAAATATGAGAAAATTGGGATCTTGCGCAAATCCTTCAAAGGCAAGCAATAAGACTGCAATTAGTACCAAACCAGCTTTAACGCTTCGACTTAGTGGAATAGTTTTCATATTTCTGATTCCTTGCTAAAAACGGTTGAATGATAACAATTCTAAACAGAAACAATCAGAGAGAAATATCTAAACAAAGAATCGGCAGTTAAGAAATTACTCATACCTAAGGCTCAATTGATCAGAGATTCTATCTGATTCTGTCTGAATTGCTTTTATCTGATTATTTCTGATTTCCTACAAGATACTTGTTATTAAAAGTTACAGCAGTTAATAACAATAATATATTCGAATATAATTCAGATATGTAGTTTTTAAAGCGATACAGGTTGAACAGCTCCGGGACAAATTAAGAACACATAAGAGTAGTAACGGTTTTCTCTGTTCCCTCAAGACTGCTTGCTGACCTTTAATGTTGACTACAATAGTGAACAAATCTTATATATGGATAGTGAGTACTAATAAATTCATCAGAGGTTTTATGAAAAAAAATCTCACAGTACATCAGAAAAACATCATTAATGCACCTATCGGCCTCATGGAAGAGCTGGGTATTCAGGAGCTGACCATAAAATCGCTCACCCAACGCTTTCCTGTAACCAGATGGCGGTCGTTCGATTATAAATTCAACATTGAAAAAGGTAAAAAAAACTGATCGATTCGACAGACTTTTGATATTCAAACAATATATGTCAACTTAAAAATGATCAACAGGAGAGCGAAATGGAAATTTAGAATTTCAGACCAGAAAGCACCAATTCACAAATCTTAAATTCCAAACAAATTCCAGATTACAATACCAAAATTCTAAACAGTAACAGGAGTAGGGATGGAACTTTCACCCAAAACAAAAATCACAGAGTTGATTACCCGATACGATTTCATGCTTGATTATTTGGTGGAATTGTCCCCAAAATTTAAGCTGCTTAAGAATCCTGTTGCACGAAAAACTGTCGGGAACATTGCAACCATTTCTCAGGCAGCTTCCATTGGTGGTTTGAATGTAGATGAGATGATAAAAAAGATTTCCGCAAAAATCCAGAAGGAAACTGGTGAAGCCGTATCCTGTTCTTCGGGTGACTCAAAAATCGAACATTTTGAAGATGCAGAAGCTAGGCAGGAGGTGTTAAAAGAAATAATCAAAGACCTTCATGCCGGGGCAAAAATAGAAAGCGTTAAGAGTCGGTTTCGGGAGTTGATCAAGGACACAGATGCATCAGAAATATCAAAGATGGAAGAGGCTCTGATTGCTGAAGGCATGGCAAGCGAAGAAGTGAAAAGGCTTTGCGATGTTCATGTTCAGGTGTTTAAGGAATCCCTTGAGGAAAAAGATGCGCCTGCCGTTCCAGAAGGACATCCCGTCCACACTTTCATGCTGGAGAACCGGACATCAGAAGAGATCATGAACAAGATAGGACATATTTGTTCTTCTCTAAGTCAGGACGCATCTGATGATTTTGGTAACTTCACTCAAGAACTGCAGGAACTGGTTTCCAGCTTAATGAAAATAGACATTCACTACCTGAGAAAAGAAAACCAGCTTTTTCCATACCTGGAAAAGATTGATATCTCCGGACCTACACAGGTAATGTGGGCTTTGGATGATGACATCCGAAAAATGCTTAAGAAATCAGCATCGGACCTCTCCAATAGAGATAAAAAGGCGTTTATCGAATCCATCAATGAAGCGATCCAAACTATACGAGACATGATTTATAAGGAAGAGCATATCCTGTTTCCCCTTTCAATTGAGAAGCTCCCCGATGAAGTCTGGGAGCAAATACGTAGTGGAGAACCCGAAATCGGATATGCCTGGATCGAGCCAGCATCGACATCTATTGTAAGAACCCAAAAGGAGGAATCCTTTAAGGAAGAAGATACAATTAACCTCGACACCGGAAAACTAAGTATAGAACAAATCAATTTAATGCTAAAAAGCCTGCCAGTCGATATTTCTTTTGTCGATGAAAATGATACTGTCGCTTATTATTCTGCTACAAAAGAAAGAATCTTTCCCAGAAGCCCTGCTGTGATTGGGAGAAAGGTTCAGAATTGTCATCCACCCCAAAGCGTTCATGTTGTACAGAAAATTCTGGACGATTTCAGGTCTGGGAAAAGAGATACTGCAGAATTCTGGATTCAAATACAGGGCAAATTTATTCATATACGATATTTTGCAGTGCGAAATGATGAAGGTGTCTATAGAGGGTGCCTGGAAGTATCGCAGGATGTAACTGAAATTCGAAAGCTTGAAGGTGATAAACGGTTGTTGGACTGAGCAATCAATAGTATTTCTTTACCATTCGGGCATTTCTCAAATCACAACAGACATTTTTTGAAATAAGAAAGTCCTTGAAAACTTTAAGGTGTTTTCAAGGACTTGTTATAACAATAATATATTCGAATTTAATTCAAATATGTAATTTTTGAGCGCGTTCAGTACTTCTGCAAGAAAATTAACCCTAAATCCTGATGCCAACAGGCTGATGTCATAAAAACCACTTATTTGCACCAATTCAGTTGCGGTTTCCTCTGTGCCCACAAGGTGTCATACTTCTCAATGTTTCTACATCACTATATATAATCACATAATGGCTGTTCAGAGAAAATTGTGAAAAATTGAACAATAAATTGTTTTTCGGACTAAATTTTGTTATATTAGTGGCCTGTTTATTCAGAGGCTTTCAAATGTGTAAGATTTCGATATATAGTTTCTTGGATTATGGCAGGAAAATTACCATCGAATCGCATAGTGTCAAAGATAGCTTTCGGATGAATAAACAGAGCAAGATCAAGTGCACATACCTAAAGCACCCCCCTCTAAGCCAACACTGTTAAATTTTCCAATAGATACTGCCTATGTCTACGCCATTATTTTTAATTGCATTTCCTTTAATTATTTCTGTCATCCTTTTATTTCTAAAAAATAACGCTGCACGATTTGCTGTAGTGACAACATCCTTTTTTGTCCTTTCTGCAGCATCTATACAGCTTGCCTCAGAATATTTTAAAAGTGACATGCAATTCCTTACTGTACCCTGGGGATTTGCAGATCACGCTATAATTGCAGCAGAGATTTTACTCTCTTTATATGTGTTATTCACCGGTATACGCCATAAACAAAAGCTTGTTACGTTGTTTGTTGTGGTCCAGTTATTCCCGCTCTTGTGGTTTGAATTTAAAGGGCCTCACATTGAAATTGAGCACCCGCTTGTTGTTGATCGTTTATCAGTAGTAATGGCACTTATAATAGGTATTATCGGTGGAATTATCAGTATCTATTCGTTAGGATACATGCGGGATTTTCATGAACACATCCATAAAGAATATCGGGACAGACGTTGCTTTTTCTTTTTCATGGTTTTTGCATTTCTTGGAGCAATGTACGGAATTGTTTTTTCAAACAATCTTCGCTGGCTCTATTTCTTCTGGGAAGTAACCACGGTAAGTTCATTTCTACTTATCGGTTATAAAGGGACAACGGAATCGATAAAGAACTCTTTTTTAGCGTTGCGGCTGAACCTCCTTGGCGGTGTCGGTTTTGCAGCAGCAATTATCTATCTTCAAACCCGTGTCGGTACCCTTGAACTCGACAAAGTCATGTTTTCTCAAAATACAACCATTCTGCTGCCTGTTGCACTGATGTGCTTTGCTGGTTTGGCGAAATCAGCACAGCTACCCTTTTCCAAATGGCTTCTTGGAGCCATGGTTGCGCCATCCCCAGTTTCGGCGTTATTGCATTCAAGCACGATGGTAAAGGCAGGCGTTTATCTGATTTTGCGATTTGCCGGAGTTCTGGAAGGAACCATTGCAGGTTTCATGATTGGACTTGTCGGTGGGGTCACCTTTTTTCTCTGCTCATGTATCGCAGTAAGCCAGCGTGACGCAAAAAAGGTCCTTGCCTATTCGACAATCGCTAATCTCGGCCTGATAGTTCTCTGTGCCGGTCTTGGTACCTATGAAGCTGTTTGGGCTGCTATTTTACTTATAATTTTCCATGCAGTTGCTAAATGCCTGCTGTTTTTGTGTGTCGGTGTTGTTGAGCACAAAATCCATAGCCGTGATATTGAAGACATGGCAGGACTTATCATTACCATGCCGAAATTATCTATTATGATGCAAATCGGAATGGCTGGTATGTTTCTGGCACCATTCGGAATGCTTATCAGTAAGTGGGCTGTTTTGCAGGCACTTGTGGATTTCAATCCGATATTGGCTGTATTTGTCATTTTCGGTTCTTCAGTTACCTTACTATACTGGGTTAAGTGGATGGGACGTCTGCTGACCGTTGTAGGTAAACAGGATGAAATAGAGGGTACTGTCCGCCGGACAGAATGGTTTTCCCTGGGAGCTCTTGCGTTTTTGACTATTGCCGTTTGCGGCTTTTTCCCTCTTGTAGCTCATTCGCTGGTAGAACCATATATTGAAGAAATCTACCACCGCACCGTTGATATGGGACATGGCAATATAGTGATCATGCTGATAATGCTGGCAATGGTTGCTTTATTCCCTTTAAGCTTTTTGAGGTATGGGAAAAGTGTAAAAGTTGTTGACGCATATCTTACCGGTGCAAATACCCCGCAAGGTATAGATTTTTATAATTCTCTTAACACACCACAACAGATGGATATGAAAAGTTACTATATGCAGGAATTTTTTAATGAAAAGAAATTATTGCTTACAGGCATTGCTGTGAGTACTATCTTAATCCTTATTTCAGTGGTATCGCCAATATGCTGAAAATATTATTTGTCATTCTGTTTGTAATTATCGCTCCACTGATTGGAGGCCTTATGGCCGGAATCGATCGTAAAATTACCGCACGTTTGCAGGGGCGGGTTGGTCCATCGATTTTCCAGCCCTTTTATGATGTACTGAAACTCTTTGAAAAAGAAACGATGGTTGTACGCCGGTCACAGAACTTTTATGTCCTTTTTTCACTTATCCTGGTCATTTTTACAACGGGGTTATTTGCCTGGGGGGCAAATCTTCTTCTTGTCATTTTTGCGCTTACTCTTTCGAGTATCTTTTTTGTTCTTGGCGGCTTTAAAGCCAGTTCTCCTTACAGTTTTATTGGCTCTCAAAGGGAACTCGTACAGATCGCTTCCTATGAACCGGCGGTGCTGCTGTCGGCCATTGGCATGTACATGATTACCAACAGTTTCAATATCATGACTATTTTTACCTGTGATAAACCCTTATATATACCGCTTGCCGGAATTCTGCTGGCATACCTGTTTATTCTACCCATTAAATTACGCAAATCTCCCTTTGATCTCTCCACTTCTCATCATGCACACCAGGAGCTTATAAAGGGAATCACCACAGAGTTTTCCGGCAGGGCACTGGCCATGATTGAAATAATTCACTGGTATGAAAGTATAATCGCACTGGGAATAATTTTTCTGTTTTTCTCATCAAACATCCTTACTGGCCTGTTTGCTGCATCAGCAGTTTATTTCCTGATGAGCATTGTTGATAACTCATTCGCTCGTGTTAAATGGCAGAAAGCATTTTCAAGTTCCTGGCTTGTAGCTTTGATTCTTGGAGTTGGTAACATTATCATTTTATCTTTTTTGTCTAAATAATTATGTTAAAGAAATCACCATGGGTAATTCATTACGATGCTTCAAGCTGTAATGGCTGCGATATTGAGGTGCTAGCCTGTTTAATGCCCAGATTTGATGCTGAGCGGCTTGGAATAATCAATGTTGGAAACCCCAAACATGCAGACATATTTCTGGTTACCGGTTCGGTAAACGAAGCTAATAAAGAGATTATTCAAAACATATACAATCAGATGCCTGACCCCAAAGTCGTTGTCGCTGTAGGTATATGTGCCTGTACCGGAGGTATTTTTGCAGAATGCTACAATGTCTCAGGCGGAGTAGATAAAATTTTGCCTGTAGATGTTTATGTTCCCGGATGCGCCGCACGTCCAGAAGCAATCATTGAAGGTGTTGCCAAAGGATTGGAAATCCTTGAAACGAAGAGAAAGAAACTTCGCAGAATGGCAAAGGGACTCGAAGAGTTGACTATTACCCAAGCTGATCCCTCTGACGCATCCGAAATCCTTTATCTGCAACATCTGGCATTTCAAAGTGAAGCTGAAATCTACAATGATTTTTCCCTCTCACCGCTGCGCCAAACAAAGGATGAAATCATAGAAGATTTCAAGAAACGGACATTCTTTAAAGCTGTCATGAATTATACAATTGTGGGTGTAGCGCGTTCCCGGATGGAAGGAAATGTCTGCTATATCGGACGTATAGCTGTTAACCCGGCGTATCAAAATATGGGAATCGGAAAAAAACTCCTTCAGGCAGTAGAAGAGCACTTCAACACTGCCGATTTTTTCCAGGTTTACACCAGTCATAAAAGCAAACGCAATATCTACATGTTTGAACGCATGGGATACACCTGGTTCAAAAAGGAAAGAGTCTCGGAAAACAGGGAACGAATATACTTTAAGAAGAAAAACATAAAGGATTGATTTATGATTAAAGAACAGAATCTGATCACGATCAATGCCGATGAATTATTGTCACAAGTAGAGAAACTTAAAAATTCTGGACATCGCCTGATACAGATTTGCTGTACAAAGATCGCAGATACCATTGAGGTTAACTACTCTTTTGATAAAAACTACTCATTCACAAATCTGCGCGTAATATTACCATCAGAAGCTCCTGGTATCGACAGTGTCAGCGCTGTTTATCTTCAGGCCCTTCTTTATGAAAACGAAATGCACGATCTCTTCGGAGTCGAGGTGAAAAATATGGCTATAGATTACAAAGGTACTTTTTACCGTACTTCAATCAAGACTCCTTTTAATCCACCGGCAGAGAAGAACTAATATGGAATGTAAAAAGCAGACAATTATTCCCTTTGGTCCTCAACATCCGGTACTTCCCGAACCGATTCATCTTGATCTTGTATTAGAGGATGAAAAGGTGGTTGAAGCTATTCCATCGATCGGATTCATTCATCGCGGCCTGGAAAAACTTGTTGAGAAAAAGGATTTTATCGAATATGTTTACGTTGCGGAGAGAATCTGCGGTATCTGCAGCTTTATTCATGGCATGACATACTGTATTGCCATTGAAGAGATCATGAAGATTGATGTTCCTCAGCGGGCCCACTTTTTAAGAGTAATCTGGAGTGAACTGTCACGTATACACAGTCACCTGCTATGGCTTGGCCTGATGGCAGATGCTTTCGGTTTTGAATCTTTGTTCATGCAAAGCTGGCGTATTCGTGAAAGAATCCTTGATATCATAGAAGAAACTACCGGTGGCCGGGTAATTTTCGGCTCTTCTAAGGTCGGTGGAGTCAGACGTGATATTTCCAAAGAAAAAATGAAGGAAATAGTAGAGCGGCTTAAAGGGTATGAGAAAGAGATTAAAGAACTTACAAATGTATTTATAAAAGATGCCTCAGTTAAGCACCGTCTCTGCGGCGTTGGTATCGTTTCAAAAGAGGATGCATACGCTTTAGGAGCAGTAGGTCCAACAGCCCGTGGCAGCGGAATAGTATCCGATATGAGAAAGCTTGGCTATGCCGCATATAATGAGATCGATTTTGAACCCATTGTAGAAAGTGCCGGTGACAGTTATGCACGCTGCATGGTTCGAATAAAAGAGATCTTTCAGTCAATCGATATTATCGCACAGGCTACAGAAAAATTGGTTGATGGTCCGATTGACGTTAAAGTAAGCGGAACTCCCAATGGGGAATTTTTCGCCCGCTCAGAGCAACCGCGCGGTGAGGCTGTCTATTATATCAAGGCTAATGGAACTAAATTTCTGGATCGTGTTCGTGTTCGTACACCAACATTTGCAAACATCGCACCACTTCTTAAAATATTACCGGGGGCAAGCCTGGCCGATGTACCGGTGTTGGTCTTAACTATCGATCCTTGTATCAGTTGTACAGAAAGATAATCATGCACTTTTTTGTAATGTTAAAGACGCTTGTTAAAAATCTTTTTTCAAAGCCAGTCACAGAAAGGTTTCCATTCGGACCACGTGAGTTTCCAGCAGGTTCGCGAGGTCAGGTTGTAATTGACACTTCTGCATGTATCTTCTGCGGCCTTTGCCAGCGCAAATGCCCTGCAAACGCAATAAAAGTGGTACGAGCTGAAAAGACCTGGTCCATAAAACGAATGCAATGCATCTCCTGTGGGGCCTGTGTTGATGCCTGCCCTAAAGATTCACTAAAACTGGACTCTAAATATTTCACCCCGGATGTAACCAAAAGGGAGGATACCTACAATGCATGAGCATCATGCGGTTCAAAATCTTGTTAATCAGGCTGTTGAAAAAGCAGAGTCTAAAAAAGTCGTTAAAGTCTGTTTCGGCCTTGGTGAACTGGTAGGATTTGATGATGAATCTATCGGCCTCTATTTCGATCAAATGAAATCCGGAACTCTGCTTGAAGGTGCCACACTTGAAATCAAGCATTACCTGCCAAAACTTCAATGTAAAGATTGTTCTTTAATCTTTGAAGACCCTGATCGAAAATTTATATGTCCATCCTGCTCAAGTACATCACTATCTCTTAAAAGTGGTAAAGAGTTCTTTCTCGAAAGTATCGAGACGGAATAAAGAACCGTTTCCTATCGTGATGTAAGGCTCCACCATGTGTTATGCTCTCCCTGGCAGAATTAAATCTATTAAAGACACGCATGTCGTTATCGAATACTATGGTGAAGAGAAAAAAGCAATAAATGAGCTCAGAAATCTTGAAATTGGTGATTTCGTCTATGCGCAGGGTGGCTTTGTTATCGAGAAAATCACACCGGTTGAAGCTAACAATATCCTTGAGACGTGGAGAGATCTGTTTTTTGAGCTGAAAAAGATCGATGCATCCACTGTCTCGATCAACTTCAGTGAATTTCCCGACTCACACAAAAAATCAATCCTTCAGTCTGCACTTGAAGGTACTGCAATCCCCGACTCCGAAATCCTTGAACTGCTGAATATGTCAGGTGAACATAATGTGGAACTGCTTTGTCAGACCGCAAACCACCTTCGGCAGAGATATCATGACAACTCCTGTTGTGTCCATGGAATAATAGAACTCTCGAACATTTGTAAAAACAACTGTGCTTATTGTGGGATATCGACACACAATACCTCAATCACAAGGTATCGTATGGATATGGACGAAATCATGGCTGCTGTAAAGCAGGCATCTGTCGATTACGGGTTCAAATCTCTGGTGATGCAAAGTGGTGAAGGAGCTTATTCCATTGAAGAGCTTGTCGATATTGTAAAAACAATCAAAGAACATTATCCGTCTCTTATCTGTATAAGCTTCGGTGAGCTGGGCACTGAAGGGTTGAAAGCATTATACGATGCCGGAGCCCGTGCTATCCTGATGCGTTTCGAGACATCCAATCCGGATCTTTATAAAAAAGTCTGTCAGGGTCGAAGTCTCGAAAAAAGGATCAACGAAATTCGCGAAGCATACAGGCTTGGGTATCTTGTGACAACTGGCAGTCTTATCGGTATTCCAGGACAGAGAGCTGAAGATATCCTCAACGATATTAAACTCGCATCAGAGCTTCATGCAGAAATGATGAGCTTTGGACCTTTCATCTCTCATCCGGAAACACCACTGCGGCAGATACCATCAGTTGATGAAGAAACGATGCTCAAAGTCATTTCAGTTGCCAGAATTATTGCCCATCACGATGCAAAAGTTCTTGTCACAACCGCATTCGAAACTATCAGTGCTAATGCCCGCATCAAAGGTCTTAAGGCTGGGGCAAGTTCGGTTATGCTCAACGCAACTCCCATGTCATATCGTAAATTCTATTCGCTTTATCCCAACCGTGCACATGACAATGAGACAATACAGCAACAGATTGACGATACCATCAAGTTTTTAATGACTCTTGGTCGAGCTCCTACTGACTTATCTGTTAAATAAATACAGTTATAGTCCCTATAACGGCCACTTTGGAGATTTTTTCAACCTTTTTGTTGTCCAGCGAAGCCCGGTTTCGATACTAATATTAAAATTACGAATCAGAAGCGACTCATCTTTTGACTCATTGGTCAAACCGGCATCGACTTTTAAAGCTATTAAAAGATCCAGTTTGCGCAATTGAATCTCACCTCCGAATGCTCCACCTACCCCGATACTCATGGACGGTAAAAGGAGCGATCATTAATTTCTTTTAACAATACATTGTTTTTGAATCTGGCACTGGCTAGAAATGCAAGCGAGGCCACCCGAAATTGTAAATCCACCACTGTTGAGCGGCAGCATCAGTTTGGTATCAACAGGGATATTGATGTAAACCATATGTAATGATACATCAACTCCGGAACTTGAAAGGGATTGGCCGAAAAAGTTTTGTACTGTTGCAGTCTCCCGTCTGGCTCCACTGAAGGCAAGTCCAATACCACCATTGATTGATAATACCCGGTTAAAGGACTGTTCCCACCCGATAACCACTGAAGGACGCAAAAACATTAATAGCAATCTTCAGGAGAGTATGCAGTAATTATGATAGACATAATTTTCAAACTTTTACACACATTTAATGCTTATAATACACTCAGG
>JAAYPC010000318.1 GCA_012519985.1 Fibrobacter sp. | reverse complement strand
ATAATGTAATGAATGTCATTATCAGCAAAAAGTCGGGTCAACCCACAACTATGAAGCTCAACGGGGTAGTCTCTACTAGTTACAGTGACAGCGCATTCAAGTTCAACAAAGATTTTGCCATTTCAACTGATACTACGACATTTACTCTGGAAGTCACCTGGCGTATGATAGATGCTGAAGATGGCAGTGCTTACGATTCTACCGATACAAACAGTTTTAAAATTGTACGCAGCACAAGAGTCAATCAGCCATCGGAAGGGTATCTAGACTGCTGGGAGCGTGATCTATTTCTTCAGTTTAATGGCAAACCCATCAACGCAATCAACGAGACAATGAACAAACTGGAAGTAGTATTTACGACCAACAGTGATAGATACAAAAAGGTAAGTGTTGATATCACTCATAAATCCGGTTCTACTAAAGATTCACTGCTTGCTTTGCCATTATCAGAGAACGATTCGGGATTCTCCGGATTTTTTGAAAGAGAGGTTGGAGCTCCAAAAAGGGATAATGTCCTTCAGCATTCTGATCCTGACAGCATTATCCTGATATACCGCAATCCCGATAACCCTCTTGACACAATCCGCAAGGCTTATCCGTTTGCTATCAGTAAAATACTTAAATTCCCGGCTGCCTCTTATTTTGACAAAAATGCAGATGGAAAAGTGGACAGTATTTTCATAGAAGTCGAAGGGCCGGTCGATCAGGAAGATCTGGAAAAACTGAAAAGTTCTATCACCCTGCCCGAACCCCGTAAATTCAAAGTCAACTCGATCAGTGTAGTTAAGGGTGGAATAGCATTGGATGTCACTGAGCAGAGCAATGAGATTAGAACTTATGTTTCTCCTACCGATAAAATTATTGTGAATAGTGGAAGTTTACCTGCCGGAGGACTAATCGAAGGAAATATCATTAATGTTCAGGACAAGGTCGCACCTGTATTATTAAGCGGAACATTTTTCTCAGACAGACAGGATTCACTGCAGGTGGAGTTCTCCGAACCGGTAAAACATTTCAGCTCAAAGGAACCGATCCTTTTTTCACATGGTGGAAAAACATACAGAGTAGAACTCGCAGAGAACGGGGTTTTCAGCAAAGAGAGATTTTATACCAGCAAAGTGATCTCAGTTGAGAGTGGTTCTGCCATTACAGAAGGTGACCTGATCTGGATTAACCCGGCTGCAGGAATTGGTGATACCCTGGGTATAAAACAGCTCAATCCTGAAAACCGTCGGGTTCCCCTTAAGGTTCAGGAAGCTGAATATGAAATAACAGTCAGGACCGTTAACAATCCCATGAAGCCAGATAAACCTGTTCCACCAGAAGTTGTAAATGTTTTTGGAGAAAAGGGTAAAAAAGTACCGCCAAACGGAGTTGTAATAGTGGTGGAGCCTAAGGGAGAAATCAAGAACAAGATCAAAATGGATGAAGGAAAAGTCAGCATCTATGATGTAGTCAAGCACCTTGTTAAAAAGGACATTGAGGGAGTGTTTGATGAAGGAACACAGAAGCTGTATTTTATCTGGGACGGTACAAACGAAAAGAAAAGAGTAGTAGGTACCGGAACATACAACGCGGTAATTCGAGCCACCACTATCAGTCAAAAAACTAATAACAGAAAGACTTTTTCACAGATAGTGCCATTAGGGGTAAAGCGGAAGTAATATACTTTAAAAAGCAAAATGCTTCTAAGTTTGATTCGTTACAGAAATGCCAAAATCAGGTAACTTAGGAATACTCATTTTTATAAAAAATGGAATTGACTATGATATTCAAAATTAAAAGAGCCGTTTTTTCCAGATTTCTCCTGTTAACCGCTTTTTTACTTCTGTTGCCCGGGGTGGTATCAAAAACCTGGTCAGATGGTTTACCCGGTGAATATATCCTTTCTGATCAATGGAGAACTTTTTCCAAGTATTATTCTCCAAGTACCAATCCAGCTCTGATGATGGAGAATTTGTATTCTACAATCAGGGGCGTTATTTCGTTGTCAACTGATGAAGCTGCAAAGCTTTGGGAAACTGGTGTGGTGATACCGGTGGGAATCTACCATACTGCCGGCTTCTCGATAATCGGTGAAAACGGGCATGAAGTAAAGGACTTTCCCCTGGACAGCAACTCTTATGTCAGTTATAAAAACAGCAGCTATCTTTTCACCCTGTCTTATGCCACCAACCCATGGCGGCGGATTAATGCGGGGTTGAATCTCAATTTAGCTTATCAGGGCAATTTCGGTGATTCTCCCTCCCTTAATGTCGGTGTGGATCTGGGGTTCACCTGCCGGATATTACTGCATCCTGTTCTTGGTTTCCATGTCGCTGGTCTTACATTCCAGAACCTGTTAGCACCCAAGCTCTCTGAATTTGACAAGTTACCTTTTTCGACAAAGGCATATTATCACGCTTCAATGCTTAATGACAGAATAGATGTTGATGTAGAGTTCGACATAACCGATCTGTTTGCCAAAAAAGATTTCTTTGAAGAAAAAAAATATCTGGAATGGGATTTTTTCCTACAGGGTGGTTTCTGGATCCTTCCTTTTGTAGCGGTTAAGGGATTCACAAATGTAGGTCATTCCGGAAAATTTGATTTCTGGGGAGCCGCAGTAGAACTGAATGTGCCTCAGGTAAATGGGGGAAAAGATCTGGCTTTTCTGTATCAGTTCAGAGAAGAGATCAAAAACGAACTCCAGGGGACTCATTCTCTGTATTTCCGGGCTGATGTTGGCCGAAGCAGGGAAGAGATCAGAAACCGGCGTATCGCACGTGTAGTTAACCTCAATTCCAGTGAGTTGTACAACAGAGCCATGAAACTTTACCATAAAGGCGATTACTGGAATGCATATTTCCTCTATCAGCGAATTCTTATCGAATTTCCTGATTTTCATCAAAACGATCGGGTGACCCATTTTGCAGGTTCCTGTTTAGAAGAGATGGATATGAGGGAAGAATCAAAGAAGATGTATCAGGCGGTTAAACAGGATTATTCACTCAGCTCAATCGTTCCGCACAGCGATCTGGGTCTCATGAGAGTTCATTACAGGCAGGGTGATTATGATTCTGTATATAATCAGTACATTGAACTGAACCGGCAGGGAGTTCCCGATTCGATTCGTGCTCATGGAAACTACATAATGGGTGAAACCTCGATTCGTCAGGGAGAATATGTAAAGGCACTGCAATATTTCGATCAGGTTCCGGACACTCACCCGGTTTATGTTTTCGCACAACATTCTGCTGCCACAGCTTTAGCCCTGATGGATACAGACGATATGAACGCGATTATTTCAAGACTGGATAATTGTGTAAGTGCTTCAGTTTCCGGTAAATCTCAGAAAGAGATCGTCAATCGTTCTCTGGTACTTTTGGGATATGTTTATTATGAAGAAAACTCACTCTCCAAAGCAGTCTCCGCACTAAGAATGGTTACACCGGAAAGTTACTATTATGAGGATGCTTTGTTAGGGTTGGGATGGACAGCAATAAAGGCCAGACAGTGGAGAGACTGTATCAATGCTGGTGCTACACTGGCTGGAAAAACCCAAAGATTTGTCATTCAGGCAGAAGCAGCGCTCTTGCAGGCTTATGGCTATATGATGGAGAAGAACTTTGTGCAGGCAAAGAATATCCTCAGCCCTATAACTGAAAAGATGGATTCTTTCGTTGGCTTTTCTGATGATTCACTCAATGCAGAGAAAATGCATTATGAGAATAATCGTCTTTCTTATGCTTTCCTGGCTGAGAAGGTTACAAGCACAGCAAGAAGAGGACAAGCTGCAAAACAGCAGATGGTCGATAGCTTGCACAATGATCAGATTAGGCATAAACAGAAAATCGATGATTATCTGTTGTTTGCTGAAGAAGCCAAAAGGACCAAATTCTTTGAAAGACCTTTTGAAGCGATCAAAAGCGACATAGAGTATGCTCTTGCCAATATTAGTAAGATTGTTAATGCTTCTGCAATCCAGAAAGAAACAGAAAAGATCATGAGCAAAGATAAAGAGATCAATGCAGAGATCGAAAAATTGATGGAAGAGATGGAAAGTCTGGAGAGCAATAGCGATAGCAACGATAGCAGCAGCGATATAGATTGAATTCCGGAAGGTTTTGTGGACAAAAAGTTAAGCCACACTTAACAAAATAATACTAAATTTTGTATGGAGGTGTGGTATGAAACCTGAAGGGATCAAAACCCGGAAAAAGTATGATGCAGATTT
>JAAYPC010000317.1 GCA_012519985.1 Fibrobacter sp. | reverse complement strand
GTTTATGCATCTTTTCTTTCCGTTGCAGCCGAAGGCCCTGTTGATGCAAAAGTGCTTGCTCTGGGAGCATTTGATGATGATAATGTGGAAAGAATCGTGCGAAATACCTATGCAAGTAATGCACATGATCTGCCTTCTTTCTGGGGAGAGCTTGAAGAAAATCTGAAAAAAGAAGGATATACCCCGGCTCCTGTAGTCAATAGACTGGAATTGATTTTTGATGTTTTTCAGTTTGCAGATGAATTCGATCTCCTTGCAGCATCTATAGTAAATTATCTTGGAAAAACAGATATTACACATATAAGTGAACTGACCTCACTTGAAAAGGAGGACTGGTTTAATTATATCATCGATCCTATCACCATTGACGAAAAAAAAGGTGAGGAGTGGCCAGATGACATTCCTGGTGAAACCGAAGAGGAGAAGAAAAGTAATTACGCAAAGATTCTGTTTAGGCGTATTACTACCCTTTTTCCGATGGCTCGTTTCAGACATAAACTCAAAAATAGTACTTCATATTTATGGGGGCATTGGGATGAGATTAAAACATTTTTAGACAACCACCCCGATTTTGATTTCATCGAAGATATCAATCCGGTACAGATTTCTCCGCAGCCAGACGAGACTCTTTTAGGTTTGCTGCTGATGGTGCAGCGGATTTTCAGGTTGACTGCACAATTTGAAGTAATCGATGGTTTGCTCTCACGGGGGTATACATCTGCTGTTTCAATTGCGCATGAAAATGGTGATGACTTTGTGAAAAAGAACGAAGATATCACCGACGGTGTAGACGATGCACAAACGATTTATACTGCTGCTGTGCATACTGCAAGTCAGGCATTATTTCTGATGGGAACATTTAATCAGCAGTCCGATTTTGATGGTGAGTCGATTCCAGGGGTCACCGAAAAACTCACACCAGCACCTGCAATTGCACCTGCTCCTTCACTAAAAAATGCAGTAGTTGCCAAAATGGCAAGCCAGCCCATTTTGGAAGCAAAAAGCGGTCAGGAAGATGCCCCTGAAAATGGTATCAGGCCTGTTCATCCAAACATCGCTACCCTTTTTGGGCAACAGAATCAATGTCTCTGTCCCGATTGCCAATCAATTTTCAGTCCTTCAGCATATTTAGTAGATCTTTTGGAATTCATGGGACCTGAAACTGCAAATGTACTCTTCAGCCGTCGTCCGGATCTGGCGGAAACCGAACTTTCATGCAGGAATACAAACGGACCCGTCGCATACATTGATCTGGTTAATGAACAACTTGAAAATGCAGCGTGTACCCGCACTTTCTTCATTCAGGATAATAGTAATGAAGATTTTGCAGAATTGCTCAATCAGGTACTTCAAAGTAAACTGAACATTCCTCAATATGTCAACGAACAATTCAGCATACGAGGATATCCGATTGATAGGAATTTTTATATACAGCACAAAACCGGAGAAAACCGTTGGTATATTGTGGGAGATGGATGGCGTTATCTGGTTGTCGAAATTCTTAAGGAGTTGCCACGGCGTGTTTTCCGTATTACACCCTTTCCTCAGACTGGTAAAAATGCTCAGTTGCGTCGAGCATTGCCGGAGCATACCCATCGCAATGCTTATATATTGATGAAGCATCTTTCATTTCCATGGATGATGCCCTTTAATTTGCCATACAGAGAAGTTAACCAACTGCTCGAACTAAGAGGATCAAAGCGTTATCGACTACATCATATTTTAAATGAAACTACTGATTCGTTTACCTTAAGTGAAACTGGACTGCTGCAGTTTTTCGAAATGACCAGCGAACAGTTCGATCTGATAGATAATGCAACACCTGGCAAGCCCTGGCAGCTATGGGGATTACATGAACAGGAAACTAATTATTCGATTCCTGGTACTGAAGTGATCTTCAATGGTACATACTCCTGGACTTACCTTTTGCAGAATGTCGCAGTGTTTCTACATATAACAGGTTTTACTTACGATCAACTTCTTGATCTTTTGCTCACTGCTACTGTCAATGGTGACGGAGCTCTTTTTATTGCCGGATCTCCTTACGATCCGAATGTGCGACCAGATCTTGAAACCGCGGATCTGAGTAAGATATGGTTGCAGAGAGACTCCGGTTCCAGTCGTTCCTATTCAAGTATTTTCACCACAATGGCACGTTTTATCAGACTTTCACGACATGTCAATTCTGACTTGTTTCTTGTAGATCGTGTTCTGATGATGACATGTGATCTTGTTCCACTGGACAACCCGCTTGAATTTTATAAAGTAATGAGGGTTGCCGAGGAGTTTAAAGTCTCTCCTTACCGGGTTGCAACATGGTGTACGGCAAGGATCGATAATGTCAATCTTGGCAGAGGACCGCTGTGTCAGCTTGAAGAACTTTTTATTTCCAGAATAGAATCCGGAGAGCGGGCAAACCGATGGAAATTGCTGCTCAATGATGATAGGGATGTCAATATAGGTAAATTTGAAGTGGGTACTGTTCAGGATCAGCAGGGTGGAGACATAAAAGTGCTGCTTGGAGGGCTCAAACTAAAATACGACGAGCTGTCGCTTATTGCTCACTATGAGTTCGCTTCTCATGGAGTACTTGAAGATGCAGATGCCTGGACAATTCTCAAAGACGTGGATGTTACGCTGGTAAATCTGGGGAAAATGTACAGAGCTGCTGATTTATCAAAAGCTTTAGGACTTTCAATCAGAGAATATTATACTTTGTTAAAGTATATGTCGGTTAGCGGAAATAGTTATCCTACCACTGTCTTTTACCGAATGCGGGATGCTGTTAACAAATTAAAAAAATTTAAAATATCCGTATATGATCTGGATTACCTCCTGAGCGAAAACGGGTTAGAATCGATTGTTTGGGCAGTAAGTAGAGAAAAAGAAAGCGAAACTATTATTAAACTTAATAAGCAGTTTGCCACTTTTTCGGTGCTTACCTCTGATGAGGCTAATGAAGCAAAAGAATCAGCCATTGTTGCCGAGCTTTCCTCAAGAGCAGATCTCAGCCCTGAACTTACCAGAATAGTGCTACCCTCAATGATAAGATTGTCAAGCAATGGCAGTGGATGAAGAATTATCGTCTGTGGGAAGCTAATCGAAAAATATTCCTGTACCCGGAAAACTGGCTTGAACCTGAATTCCGTGACGATAAAACACCATTGTTCAAGGATATTGAATCTGCACTTTTACAGAAAGAACTGGACGGTAAAAATGCTGAAGAAGCAATAAAGGTATATACTACCGGTCTGGCCAATATCGCAAATCTTGAGATTATTGGGGCATATGAGGAAGAGTCTGGTAGCACCAGTACAATTCTCCATGTAATAGGTAGAACCTACTTTTATCCACATCAGTTTTTTTATCGTCGTAACCACAAGGTTATCGCATCACAGGATCACTGGACACCGTGGGAGAAGGTTGATCTGGATATTACCGCTGATGTCGTTTT
>JAAYPC010000316.1 GCA_012519985.1 Fibrobacter sp. | reverse complement strand
TCAGCAGGGCTTTTTTTGTTAGAAGCGTTTTAAAGGAAGCCTTCCCGTTTTTACAGGATAGAATATCCTATTCGTATTGAGAAACGTCGCCACTTCCATTGTCCGAATAAACGTTGTCGGAAACGTTGGCATCGGTGCCTTCATCGGCTATTACAATGCCAAACCCCTCATTATTGCGAATCGTACAGTTTTTAACGGTTGCTGCCATGTCCAGATATACTCCGGCAGTAGCTTTTTCGATTATACAATATGTAAATGAAGTGGTGGTTGCAGCTCCATCTCCAACCCACAAGCCACCAGCATTGTCCCCACTGTATCCCCAGAAAACGCCATCGTTGTGGGAAGTAAAGACTATCGAGTCGGTAGCAGTACCATTTGCAATAAGTGCACCAGCATTGGAATAACCAATTTCAAAGTATGCCTCTTGCAGCAGTTCAAACTTAGCACCCGGCATGATAGTTACTGCAGGGGCACCTTTTTCAGAACCGATTGCTACCGTTCCTTTAACGATGTATGGAGCATCATGCTTTTTCCAGGTAGCAGAAGACTCAACTTCATTACCTTCTACAAAAATTCCACCCAGGGCATTACCGGCTACCGTTCCGGTTCCGGAGAGTTTCCCAAGTTTTGAGGCAGGGATCTTTATTCCGTAAGCACCGTTTTTAGTGATTACATTGTTCAGGAAGCCAGCGGAATCTTTTGGAGAGGCATTATAAAACACAATTCCGTTTTGCTGGTTGTTTGTAATTCGGCAGTTGGAAATTGCCAAGGTTGCATCTGTTACATAGATTCCGGCTGTGGCGCTGTCTATTACACAGTATTGAAGAGAAGAGTTACCGGCGGTTTTGGAACCAAACCATAAACCTCCCCCATTAGTACCATCATATCCCCAGTAAGCAGCGGTTGCACCAGAGATAAACCGGATTGAGTCGGTGGCAGTTCCATGAGCAATAAATGAAGCGGTTTGGGTGTATCCTATTTCCAGGAAAGCGCTTTGGTCAAACATTAATACTGTGCCGGGATTTACAGAGATAGTTACTCCGGCCTCACTGCCGATGTTGACAGCTCCGTTAAAGAAGTAAGGAACCATGTGTTTACGCCATGTTCCATTCTTTGCCACAGCACCTTTTCGGACTTCAATTAACTGCTTTGCATTGCCACTGAAAAAGGTTTCGCCTGGAAGGTTAACCACCTCGTTTGCATGTATGCTGAGCGGATATCCGCCATTACCGGTTATGGAGTCTTTAATAAATGAAAGAGTGTCTTTGGGACCTGATCCATCCGCAAAATAAACTCCATAGTTTGCATTGTTACGAATTCTGCAGTTGCTTATGACAATTGATCCGTTACCAATTCGAAGCCCCGAAGTGGCATACTCGATTATGCAATTATTGAAAGCGGAGTTCTGTGTAGCTTGTGAAGAGATGAGAATTCCACCGCTGCCATGTCCCCAGTTCTGGATACCTTCTATACGGGTAAAGACGACAGGCAAGGTATCGGTTCCTGAGACAATGAAAGTTCCAGGACTTGAGTATCCGACCTCGATAAAGTTGCCGTTATCGAACTTGCAAATTACTCCCGGATTAACTGTAATGGTCACCCCAGCAGGTGCTTCAATACTAGTGCTGGTGCTTCGTGTAAAGATGTAAGGTTGGTTGTGCCTTCTCCAGGTACCACTTGTGATAACGTTGCCACCTCTGACCTCTATACCTTCAGTGGTGTTTCCTTCCATGTGTGTATCACCGGAGAGCCTGGTGATTCCTTCGGAAGAAATACTGATAGGGTAACTGCCGTTTGCAGTGATGGTATTTTTAATAAAAGATGCGGAATCTTTGGGCATCGCCTGGCCAATGAAATAGATACCATATCCGGCATTGTTACGGATAGTACAATTTGTAATTACCGGGGATATTCCATCTGCATATATACCACCAGTCGCATACTCAATAATGCAATAATTCAATGAAGTTGTTGCAGTAGAATTGCTGTAAATTAAGATTCCGGCAGTACCAGCATATCCCCAGTTTTGGATAGTTGCTTCTTTGGTGAAAGTGATAGGGAGGGAGTCGGTCCCTGCAGCAACAAAAGTTGCTGCACTGTTGTACCCGGATCGGATATAAGCGCCAGTACTCAGGGTCACCACGACACCTTCCTGTATGGTCAGTGAACCTCCACTGGAAATGTTGATAACAGCATTTTGCAGGACATTTATTTTGATTTTTCTGGACCACACTACATTGCCCTGTATATCCAGAGCGCCATTGATAGTAATATCGGAGTTCCAGGTCGTATCGCTGGTGATAATGCCGTTAATGGTGGTCAATGATTCCGGATCAGTTGGCAGCTCTGTATTTTTAGCAGTGAACAGTGCTGTAATGGTTAAGTTGGAAGTTACAGAAATCTGAGCAGGATTAACTGTTCCGGTCAAATCTCCACTCCATCCGGAAAAAGTATAACCGGTATCTGCAACTGCGGTTAAGGTTACAATCGTTCCAGCACTATAGGACCCGCCAGCAGGAGAAAGCTGTACCGTACCATTAGTTGCGGTAACATTCACAGTGTACAGGACTGGCTTTTCAGGGCTGACAGGATCTTTGGAACATGATGTGAGACAGAGGAATACAGCTAGACCTAAAAGTAAAAAAAGGCGTTCCATACGACTCCTTCATTGAGAAATAAAGATACATACAGCATGTAGGCGTTTTTTTTGTGAGTAAAGAAGATGGTTGACTATAATAATATAATTTGAACAATGTATTAGGCAAAGACTTAATCATCTGTTATCATTGTCATGCTGATTGCAGAAATGACAAAATCAAATAATTCGATTGAGGAGTTCTGCGAATCTATGCAAAAAAGGCCAAAAACTATTGTGGTATAATGTTTGAAGCATGGAATCAGGTGAAGTAAAACCTTTAGGGAGTGGTGAAATGGCGCTTATTTAAAGACTTGATAGCACATGGGTTTTGTGCATTTTGTTGGTGGTGTGTAAGTGCTGTTTTCGCCACCCCACATAAAAGGGTTCAAAATCTAAAATTTTCAGATCTCAAACTTGAAATTCTCTTTTCAATCTCTGGCTAAAGAGAGCACCCGAATCTTTTTACAGCCTCCCTCAAGCAGAGTTTCAGCGCAGGATGCTGTCGTTGCGCCAGTAGTAATGACATCATCCACCAGGATCACATCTTTTCCTTTAATCATTTGCTTTAAATTATCGGTGATACCGAATGCACCCTGGACATTTATGCGCCTTTTAGCTTTGTCCAGTTTTACCTGTGTTCTGGTTCTTCTCTTACGGTATAATCCTGAAGTGATTAAGGCTGGCTTGTTTCTACGACAAATAATGCCTCTGGCAAACCACTCGGCCTGGTTATAACCTCGTTTGAATTTTCTTAACCAGTGAAGCGGCACCGGGATAATATAATCTGCACTTCTCCAAAAGCTTTCTTCAATGAAAAGCGAGAAAAGAGATCCGATGTAAAATGCAAGGTCCCTTTTGTTGAAATATTTGATGTGGTACATTATTGTTTGTACTTTTTCATCATAATCAAGAAATGAGCGGATACTTTCGTATGGGAAATCCCATGCAAATTCACAGGTGCAGTCTTTGAACAGCGAATTTTGAGAGCAGCGGGGGCAGCTTTTGCGATTTTTAGAGTTGGTAAGAAGATAATTCAGGCATTCAGGGCAGAACCAGTTATTATTATCTGTCCGATAGTTGTCACAGATAATACAAAGCGGCGGAAAGATAAAATCTTCCAGCCGCTTTAAAAAAGGAGTCAACCTTATGCCTTATCTGTTGTTGTACTTACCGATTCATTTGCAGTAACCCCTGCAGGGGTGGTTGAGGCCACGATCTCTTCCTTAAACAGGATGTTTTTAAGAATGAGTCCACCAAAAAGGATAAAGAGTGCGATACAGATGACCTGATTGTGACTTAATGTGCCCAAAAGCCGTTCGTTTATATCGTAGAAACGACTGTAGTCTACACAAAACCGTAAAACGGAGTACAATAACCCGGTCAAATAAAATTGAAATCCATTAAAGGTTTTCTTCCTTGCCACAGCCAGCACGATCAGAGCGATAATCAGACCTCCAAAAGATTCAAAAAGCTGTGAAGGATAGAGACTGGTTGCATGAATATGTTGCTGGTAAGCTCCGGCCGGAGATTCCAGAGGGAACTTTACTGCCAAAGGGTTCCCTGATGCCGCACCATAACAGCATCCGTTAAGAAAGCACCCAATACGGGTCAGCATTATCCCAAAACCCACACTTGGTGAGACTATATCTGCATAGGGAAGAAATGGGAGCTTTTTAATCTTAAAAAAGAGAATAGCGGCAATCACTGCACCTATATACCCTCCCAGCATCACCAGTCCACCAATTCCAACGGTTTCCCCCTGAAAAGGATTAATGATAGAAAGAAGGTTACCTTTGAATTCCTCAAAATGCAGGAATACATAATAGAGTCGGGCTCCCACAATCGCCGAAAGAATTATCCAGAAACCCATGTCCGCAATGACATCAGGATTAAGTCCTCTTTTTTTTGCCCGCCATCCGGAAAACCATATTCCAAAAAGAAACGACAGAGCCAGCATCAACCCGTATGAATGGATTGGGAAAGAGAATATTTTAAAAAGAACCGGATGCATAAATACCTTTCTTTTATATTAAAACAGCTTGTTTTCGCGGAAACGGGAGAATGAAAAAGACAGATTGTCTTTAAAAAGCGTTTCATTCAGAACATAAGTTGCTTAAACCTAAGTCAGACCGATTTCTTATGGATGCTTCGATTCATCTTCAAAAAATCGGCCGATTCAGATTAAAAATACGATATGATGTCACAAAAAGTTAATTAAAATTAAAATGAGATAAATCAATACCCTTCTGAGCGGCAGACAAAGGGTGCCGATGCAGGAGGAAAACGCCAAATCACAAGTATATAAGTCTTAAAGAAATTTCAAAAACGGAAAATCCGAAATTCGAAATCCGAAAAAGGAATAAGAAGTTGGAAGGGAGATAAGATACGGCTTTTCTCACCGTAAGTTTTGGCAGTAATTCTATCTGTCAGCCTTCTGTTGGGAGTTTCTTGTTTGTTTCTCTCCGAGGACACATCCCATAGTATTCCCTTCCCCTGTTTTCGCGTTGTTGTTGCCTGACAACATCTTCTGGTAATGGGAAATCTTTTTTCGGTGTTTTTAAGAAATTATTTCTCGGTACAGACAATATTTCAAGCATCTAATTATTGTAAAGGTTTCTCTATCCTCTTATTTCTTTAATTTGTAATTACCATAATTCGTGATCTGTAATTTTTCTTTCACATAGACTCCCGCTGCCACCCCGGTTTTACTGCCATTTTTATTAAGCAACATAGTTCCATTGAGAGCAAAGTTTCTTGTGTTTGTCAAAAACAGGCCGCCGTTTACCATTAAAATTTTCTGGTTATCAATAACTTGTTTTACCAGTCTATTATTTATCTTTTTTACAGAACTTGCCAATTGAAGAGCTTTGTGGGCATTAAGTCTTCCCCAGCCGTAGTATTTATCCCACCCCTGGGTGTCTTCAGAAGGATCTCCGACCTGGTCATCTGCCGATTTTTGTAAAATCTCAAGTACCTGGGCCGGGGTAAGATCAGGGTTCTTTGAAAGAAGAAGAGATACTACTCCTGTTACTAATGCTGTAGATAAAGATGTTCCTGAACCACATTTAGTATATTTATTGTTATCTGATTTATCTAAGCAAACGATATAGGCTCCGGGTGCTACAATATCTATCTCGTTCCCATAATTGCTTCCATCTTTAGTATCAGCAGATATATACCTGTTATCATTTGGGCTGGTGGCTCCTACTGTAATAACATTTTCAAAAGCTGCAGGATAAAGGATTTGTTCAGAATTATTGTTTCCAGTTCCAGCAACGACTATAATTTTATTGTTAACAGCATGTTGTATAATATCATTTTCTGTCTGGATAAATTTAGTACCGCCAAGTGAAAAATTTAATATTTTTGCTTTCATTTTTATGGCATATTCGATTCCTCTTACAGCTAATTCAGTGTTTCCACTTTTAAGACTGTCCAGCACTTTAATAACCATAATTTTAGCATTTGGATTAACCCCGGCAAAACCAATTTCGTTATTGTAATTTGCTCCTATTGTTCCTGCTATAGCAGTTCCATGTCCGTGGTCATCTGTTGGATCGTTGTCATTATTAATAAAATCCCATCCGTTTACATCATCTATAAACCCGTTATTGTCATCATCGATACCGTTTCCAGGAATCTCAGCTTCGTTTCTCCAGATCCTTCCAGCAAGCTCGGGATGATCCATTTTACATCCGGAGTCAAGTATGGCAATTATAACACTGCTGTCTCCCTTCTCAATCTCCCATGCTTCAGGCATATCTATATCTGCATCCTCTTTTGGCGTATAGAGCCCGTTCATGGTGTAAGTAGCATCATTGTGGAGTGCCCACTGACGAAAAAAATACTGATCGTTTGGCAGTGTAAGGGCCTGTTCTATGGAGTTGCCCTGGTTGATATAATCCGGCTCCACATATAAAAACAAACCTGAAGCCATATACACTGCAATAAGCTTTTCTACAGGTATGGTTTTATCAAATTTAAAAGTATAAACACCGTAGAGAGGACTGTTTGCGTCTTGAGTGGAAAGCGGACTGAAACCTGAACAGTGGAAATTTTTATTCAGACTGTCCAGAGTTGAATTACCTGTTGAAGTTACTTCCTGGTGGTTTTTAATCGATATATGCGGTTTAAATTTAGCGATAAACTTTCCTTCGACGAAATCTCCGGCAAATAAACCGACTGTGCACATTATAACTGCTAAAAAGGCAAAAATGAGCTTAGTATGAAGTATATGCATATTTACGTTTTTTCTAAAAGATTGAATTTTTAGCATTATAATCAGATCTTAATAAAAGAGGTCTACATATAATGTAATTAAAAAATGCAGGGTAAAACAAACATAGCTATTTTTCAAAATAGAAAAATTACATACATCAAGATAAAACTACATATCTGCTGTCAGTAGTGTCTGGTTAATTTAACAAACATAATATCGCATAAAAGGTAGGGCACGCAAATAAATTCCAAATCACAAGCACCAAATCCTAAACAAATCCCAATAACCAATCATTCAAAACCCAAACAAGAAAAGAACAGAAATGGGAGGTGTCTATTCTATTTCAAATTTCGAGTTTTCCATTCCTAC
>JAAYPC010000048.1 GCA_012519985.1 Fibrobacter sp. | reverse complement strand
CGATTTACGATAAAAATATTAGCTTCATCACTTTTTATGATGTAAAAATTATTATTGTGATACTTAAAGCATAATGGATTTTCAACAGGACATGTAAATGAGCTATCAATCGGTAGTTGATCATCTGAAAAAGAATGTGAACTAAGGATAAGGACAAGGAGAGTTGAAAATAATCTTTTCATAATAAATCTCATTTTAAAGGTGAAAAATGACTTCAACATGGCTTTCCGGTATCATCAAAATACAGTTACCGTAAAAATAATCGTGTAATGAGGAGTAAACCCAGATTATTTCATCACTGTTTGGAAAAAAATCTCCCTTTTTCTATAAAAATATATTGCTTTATCAAATTACCATCTATTATTTAACAAACAAATGACCAGTTATTGGCATTTAGTTCATTCCAAATAAGATTTGTTTAGTTTCTGTCCTAAAAATTGTCCTTTATTTTGAATTGATAGAGGGATTGGGTAAAACCGATTGCAAGTCAGTAAAAACCTCTATTTTCGTTTAAATCTGGTTTCTTGTTTTTGATACACTGAGTCCCTGGTTCTTTAGAAGTACAGTAATTTTCGATTCTCAAAAAATTCGAATATCTGACTGTTTGTATGCTATATAATTTTTTTTAATGTGAACATTGTTCCCCGTCTTGACCTTAATCGAAACGATTCAGGTTGATTTATTCACACTTTTTGAAAGGAGGCCTACAGTGGCACTCGATGTTTCAAAACAGGTGGCCAATCATATCGCCACAGCCCGCACAGTATTATCATCAGTAGAACACCATGGTCCTATCGTTATTGGTCCGCTGGAACAGGAGCTTAAGAAATATGTACCTGTGGCAACCAACTTTTCCGAACTGTTTCAGGGGCTTTCCACCTATCTTAATGAAGTTACCCAGAACATGCAAAATGCGGATATCGCTTTGGCTCAGGAGCGTGCCGATGATCCGCAATATCGGGAAAAACGGGACAATGCTGTTCAGGAGCTGACGAAAACGATAAGCAGGGTAAAAGAAATATTACCAGATTCTCATTTATCTCAGTATGGACTGGATGGAACACTACCCTCCAGCCCGGATGGACTTATCAACTACGGACTCAAGATTATTGGCCTGTTAAAAGAAAAACCGGAATTGCTCAATCCACCCGAATATAGTTTCATTCAGTTTAATGTTGACTTTGTTATTGAATATCTTACCGCCTGCATTAATAATCTATCCGAATCCCTCATCGATGTCAAACGGGAAGAGAGAGAGGCTCAGGCAACACTAGAAAACCGGGACCAAAAAATCGCAGAATGGAAAAGCGCTTACGTAGGTGTGGCTTCCATTCTTGCAGGTTTCTACCAGCTTGCCGGAAGAATCGATCTGGCGGATAGAATACGTCCCACAGTGCGAAAAACAAGCGGTGCAGGTAAGGAAACTGAACCAGTAACTGAACCGGTAGTAGAAAACGAGGAATCTCCGGCTTGAGCATTCTATTAAAAGGTCAGGTTAGTGAGAGGAAAGGGAGATGCATTTTTATGCATCTCCTTTTTTATACCTAATTCGTACGATTGTTTGACGTTAATCACATAGAGCCCTTTAGGTTAGCGGTCCAGAAGTTTTTTCCATCCTCCGCAGTAGTCTGCTACGGAGGACGGGAAGAGCATATCTACCAGGTGATATGGTCGAAAAAACTTCTGGGCCGATAAACAAAGAGATCGAAGCAAGTCATGTCAAAGAATCGTACGATTTAGGTTATATAAAAATGATATCGAAAACTGTCTTTAACCCTTTTTGATCCCAAAAATTGAGCGTAAAACATCTTCTTTTTCCTGATTCAAAGGTTTTTTTACCAAAAAACTTTACAGACACACTTTTTTCAGGCCTTTTCTATAAAAAAACGGGTAAAAATGACACAAAAAGCTTTACATTTAGGTTTTTTTCTTAACAAATCTTCTTTTTTCGTTTACATTTTTAAACAAAACCTTGACTGTATGGAAAAAAACAGGATAAACACCCTGTTGTTAAGCTTTTTTTATTAGAAAGAAAGCATTATTTTCAAAAAAAGACCTTTTTGGCATCAAAAGAGATCATTTTTCTTTAAAAAAACCTGTTCCCGGAGTCTCGGGATATCTTTTTTCATAAAAAAAGGCTGAAAATTTTTAAAAGGAAGACTTACTACATTAAAAAATCGTATAAAAAAAATGAAAAGAGATGTTTTACATTCTTACTCCGAAATACAATTGCCAAGATTATATGGATGCTGTTAGAGAAAATTATTACAGGATAATAGGAAGGAATATTCCTAACGATAACTGAGAATTGAGCATCCCGGGCTTTGGACAGCAGCTCCTGAATACCCTGACGGTCTTCGTTTAACCTGAATCGTACTAATCAGTATAAAT
>JAAYPC010000315.1 GCA_012519985.1 Fibrobacter sp. | reverse complement strand
TGCTTTGAACTTTCCCATCGGTGCTTTGAAACTTCGAAATTAGTACTTTGAAACTTCGATATCGATGTTCTGAGCTTCGGTATCGGTGCTCTGAACTTCGAAATCGGTGCTAAAAATGCCAATATATCGAAGGTTTTTTCTCCATCACGTAAAGTTTTACTTCGTCATCGAAAGTTTTTTCTTCGTCATCGAAGCTCTGAACACTATTACCGAAGTTCTGAGCACCATTTTCGCAGCTCTTAACTTCGATGGGAGAGTCTTAAACTGAGGAAAAGCAGTCAAGAAGTTCCTTGACTGCGGGATAGTATCTCTTCCAGACTGTCAGCCTTCAAATTTTTTGAAAAGAAGGCTTGCGTTCTGACCACCAAAACCGAAGTTATTACACAAGGCCATTTTAACCTCTTTTTTCACTGCCTTACCAAGAGTAAGGTCAACTTTGACCTCGATTTTAGGATCGATATTGCAGGTATTAATGGTAGGTGGAATGATTCCATCTCTGATGGTGAGCACTGTAGCAACAGCTTCAATGGCACCGGCAGCCCCCAGTAGATGCCCTGTCATAGACTTAGTAGCACTCACATGTAACTTTTCCAGGTTGTTTTGGAACAGCTTTTGAACCGCAGAGAGTTCCGGTGGATCACCAGCAGGTGTGGAAGTTCCATGCAAATTCACATAATCGACCTGTTCAGTTAATACTCCGGCATCATCCAATGCCCTGGCCATTGCCTGAAATATTGATCTGCCTTCAGGATGAGGTAATGTTGCATGGAAAGCATCTGCAGTCATACCACAACCGACAAGCTCTGCAAATATAGGTGCATTACGTGATTTTGCATGTTCCAGAGACTCCAATACCAATGCCCCTGCCCCTTCCCCCAGCACAAATCCATCACGGTCTTTATCAAATGGTCTTGATGCAATCTGGGGATTATCGTTGTTTTCTGAGAGGGCTCTCATGCAACTGAATCCCCCCAGACCTACCGGGTTAATCGATGCTTCTGATCCCCCTACTATAAACAGATCTGCCTTACGAAGCCTTATAAGGTTAAAAGCATCACTTATGGCATGTGCTGATGATGCACATGCAGAAACAGTGCCATAATTGGGACCTCGTAAATCAAATCTTATCCCAATAATACCGGCAGCAATATTAGAAATCATCTTGGTTATCAGATGTGGAGAAAAACGCGGTTTAAAATCACTCTTTGCATACTGAATAACTTCGTCCTGTAGTGTTAAAAGCCCACCAACTCCGGAGGCAAAAATTACTCCTGCTCTGTAAGGATCTTTGATCACTCCTTTAATGCCTGCCTGCTCAACAGCCTGAGAAGCAGCCGCAATTGCATACTGCGCATATAGATCCAATGATTTAATTTCTTTTAAATCCATGTATTCAGAGGGCTGAAAGCCCTTTACTTCACAAGCGAATCTGGTTCTATATCTGGAAGCATCCATTTTAGTTATAGGCCCTGCCCCGCAGCCCCCCTGTTGGAGCGCAGTCCAGTAATCATTTAAATTATTACCTATTGGAGTAACAGCACCCAGCCCAGTCACTACTACCCTATCTGTTATCATCACCAACTCCTTCCACTGATTTATACCATCCGGTATAATAATCTGAAATATGCTTTATTTACTTTTTCACTCTCAGTTGTTCTATCATTTCATCGATTTTATCCAGAACGATCCCCAGGCTTGAACTGTCGTTATACGCTTTGGACATCATGGTCGCTCCCTCCAGAAGTGCAATAAAGAGAGTTGCTATCACATGTGGATTAGCGTTAGGCTGAATTTCTCCATTTCTTATTCCTCTGGTGATTATAGAAGCGAAATAACGACGCCAAATCTCCAAAGCTTTTACAACTCTTTCCTGAAGCTCAGGGTTAGTGTCATCGGCCTCAATAGAGGTGTTAAGAATAGGACAGCCACCTTTTACCGGCCAAAATTCAGGAAATGTGCGGTACATATCAAAAATTGCCCGAAGTTTTTCGATTGCATTGTCTTTCTTTTTCGCTTCAGAGTCCATCCGCTCATGTATGAGCGAACGGGCATAATCAAAACAGGCAACAGCCAGCTCCTCTTTGTTTCGGAAAAGCCCGTAAATACACCCTTTCGTTAAACCAGTTGCGTTTTCAAGATCTGACAAGGAAGTACCGGTATACCCCTTCTGATTGAATACAGGTGCACACTTTTCTAAAATAAATTCCCTGGTTTTCTCTGATTTCTTCATTCCAACATCTTCGTTCCTCTTTAAAGCAAGAATATACCATTTGGTATTTTTTTAACAAACAGATTCCTGTTAACTGGAGGAGTACGGCAGCAAAGCGGCAATGAGGGTGTCCAAGCAATTAAATGAGGTGAAATACAAGTAAGTATTTATCACTAAAACTTGAAATGCACACCAGGATAAACGCAGTGGCCAGACCTTATCAGCTTGCAAATAAGGCCTGTACCGCGTTCAGGAATCTCAAAATCACTTCAGATTAAATTCGGCGAATTCCCAATCGATGCAGTTGTTAATGAAAGCCATTACATGATCCTGACGTTTATTCTGATAATCCAGATAATAGGCATGTTCCCATACATCGATTGCCAGAATCGGCTTCTGATTATGCACAATCGGGTTGTCTGCATTTGATGTTTTAATTACCTTAAGTTTACCGCCTTCCATGACCAACCAGGCATAACCGCTGCCAAACTGATCATTGGCCATTGTGGAAAACTCTTTGGCAAAATTATCATAGCTTCCAAAAGATGAATCAATTGCTTCCTTGATTCTGCCTTTAGGGATTTTACCTCCCTCAGACTTCATACAATTCCAGTAAAACCAATGATTCCAGCTTTGAGCAGCATTATTAAACAACTTAGTCGATGCCGCATTTCCAGCAGTTGCCTTGATTATCTCCTCAAGAGTGAATTTCTCGAATTCAGTTCCCTTTATGAGCTCATTGGTGGTGGAAACATATTTCTGATGATGCTTATCATGGTGAAACGATAAGGTTTTCTCAGAAATATAAGGTTCCAATGCATTATAAGAATATGGAAGTGGTGGCAGCTCAAAAGGCGCAGTGGCTTTCATAAAATTTAATGATCTGTTTTCCATAATCACTCCTTTTGTTACAAGTTTAAAGAGTCGGATTACTAAATACAGCAACCAATCAGCAAAGCAGATACCACATAGAAAAAACGATTAATATCCACATTGACAGTATTCTGATATTCTGTTATTTTTAAGCCGATTCAGAAGGTTTCTGAATCATTATTACAAACCATTGCGATTACAGATGAGTTTCTGGGATATCTTTAGGAAAAGGACTGATTGGGGCTTTTTTGAGGTACCAGTCAGTCTTTTTTTTAAAAATTCTCTATAAAACAGATATCCGGGGATAATAATGGGAACTTTGATCAGCGGAAACGAGCTTATTGATACAAACAAGCCACTGGAAACTTTCAGTGAAGTTAAGTTAGTTACAGGAGACCAGGAAACCAAATTGCCAGTGGTTCAATCCCGCGCAGGTATTTCCGGCATTAACATCTCCAAACTCAAAGAGCTCACCGGTTTTGTCAGCTATGATAATGGTATGGCTAATACTGCAGTATGCCAAAGCTGCATAACCTATGTCGATGGGGAACGTGGTCTGCTGATGTATCGGGGTTATGATATCGAAAGTCTTACCCGAAACTGCACATTCGTCGAAGTGGCTTACCTGCTGGTCCATGGAAAACTGCCCAATAAAGAGGAGTTACAGCAATACAGCAAATATCTTAATGAACACTCATTAATCCATGAAGACATGCAGCATTTCTTCACCGGATTTCCACCTAATTCCCATCCCATGTCCATTCTCTCGGCCATGGTTACATCACTTTTCTCTTTTTATCCTCATATAATGGAAGATGATCCTAATTTTGAAATTACCGCTGCACGACTTATATCAAAAGTTCGCACCATAGCTGCTTATTCATATAAAAAATCCCGTGGAGAACCAATTATTTATCCAAGAGAGGATTTGAGCTATTGTGCTAATTTCCTGAACATGATGTTTTCATCACCAGTAAAAGCTTATATCCCTGATCCTGTTGTGGTTTCAGCACTCAATAAGCTGCTAATTCTGCATGCAGATCACGAACAAAATGCCTCCACTTCTGCGGTAAGACTGGTTGCCAGTGCACGTGGAAATCTTTATGCGGCTATTTCTGCAGGAATCAGCGCACTATGGGGAGAGTTGCATGGAGGAGCAAATCAGGCGGTTATAGAAATGCTGCAGAGAATCAAAGCCGATAATGGAAATATTGAGAAATATATCAGGCTGGCAAAGGATAAATCATCCCCTTTCCGGCTAATGGGGTTTGGACATGCAGTTTATAAAAACTATGATCCACGCGCAAAACTGGCTAAAGAGCTCTGTGACTCATTGCTGCCATATCTAAACGTTGATGACCCATTACTGGAAATTGCAAGAAAAATTGAAGAAATCGCCTTGAAAGACGAATACTTCATATCACGTAAATTATACCCTAACATCGATTTCTATACAGGTATTATTTATCGTGCTATTGGTATACCAACCAATATGCTGACGGTTATGTTTGCCATTGGCCGTCTGCCAGGCTGGATTGCACATTGGAAAGAAACTGCAAATACTCAGGGAGGTAAAATATATCGTCCCCGCCAGATCTATATCGGGCCTAAAAAACAGCCTTTTGTTAAAATGGAGGACAGGCTGCCGGGTTAATTAGAAATTTTCCGGTTTTATGAATCTCTCATGGACTCTTTCAATAAACAAATTTCTGAAGCTGCCGCCATTATCAGTAAAGGTGGAATCGTCGCCTTCCCCACCGAAACTGTATATGGGTTAGGTGCAGATGCAACCAATCCAACCGCGGTAGCACGAATCTTTGAGGCAAAAGAGCGCCCCAGACTAGACCCCCTCATTGTCCATATCGCAGAACTTGATCAGATAAACGAAGTGGTCCATTCGGTGCCCCCAAAAGCAGCTTTATTGATTGAAAGATTCTGGCCTGGACCATTGACTTTAATTCTACCCAAAAAAGAGATCATCCCGGACATAGTCACATCAGGACTCTCCGGAGTAGGAATTCGAATGCCTGATAACAACATCGCTCGTTCCATGATATCTCTTTGCGGTAAACCAGTAGCCGCTCCCAGCGCCAACAAATTCGGATCGATCAGTCCCACCTGCGCCGCTCATGTCTCAGAACAGCTTGGCAACTGTATCGACATGATCCTGGATGGTGGCAGTTGCAGTGTCGGTGTGGAATCTACTATTATTTCTTTTATGAATGAAGATCCTGTTCTTTTGCGACCGGGTGGTCTGAGTCTGGAATTGATTCAGAAAGAGATCGGCAAAGTGATTATCCCTGATACTACTGACTACAAAAATGCATCTCCCGGGCGTTCTCTGAGGCATTATGCACCATCGACACCCTTGCGATTCAATAAAGATACAGCACCTTGCCCTGATAATATGAAAGTGGGTCTGTTAACCTTAAAAGGCGATTCAACCGGCAATTACACAGTAGTTGAAGTACTATCCAAAACAGGGAATCTAAACGAAGCTGCATGTAACCTCTTTGCAGCATTACGAAGGCTGGATTCGGCTGGACTGGATCTTATCGTTGTAGAAAAAGTACCTGATGAAGGTTTGGGCAGAGCAATTAATGACCGCTTGTTCCGAGCTTCTGCCAGCAGAAATAATTAATGTTACATGGATATGCAGTTTACTCCTGTTCCTTTTTAGGGCTGGAGAGGCAAGAGGGGAAAAAATAACGATATCGGATAATGGGATAATGAATGCCGAAGTAAATGAGGTTTAAAATGAATGAAAGTAGAGTATGAGATTTCTAAAACCGGTTGAAACCGCATAGCCATATAATTTACCTTATTAACTTTGAAACTAAAATTTCGATGATCGCAAAAAACTCAATTAAAACGACTCCCAAATATTTCCGCTCTATCGATGGCTTGCGATTACTGGCATCGATTAATATCGTTTTACTTCATCTTGAAGTGATGGGGGGGTTAAATGATCTTCACGGTTCACCAGCATGGCTTTTCAGATTGATAAAAGGCCCTGCATTCCACGCCAGCATCTTCTTTTTGCTGGGTGGTTTCATTTTTACCATAAAATTTGCCTCCCATTCGCAGAATTTCAAACCTCTTCCATTTCTGCGTAAACGATTCTCCGAACTTTTCCCTCTGCATGCTATTACTACATTGATGATGGTAATAATCTTTGCCATCCGCAGTAGTGCCAACGGAAACCTGGATCCGATAAAACTTATCTATTCAGCGCTGCTGCATCTATCACTTTTATACTCTTTTTTCCCTTTTTTCAGCTACACTCTAAACACACCATCCTGGGCTCTGTCCGCCTTTTTTCTCTGTTATCTGTTATTTACTCCTGCACTGAAATTTGTTGCTTCCATAAAAAGCAAAAGACTACTTCTATTACTCTCTTTTCTCTCCTTTCTGCCGTCGCTTTTATGGGGTTTATTTTATGGAGCACTCGGCACACCAAAAGAGCTTTATCATTTTTTTCATATATTCGCACCGATACGTTTTTTCGAATTCTTAACCGGAATGTTACTGGCCCGCTTTTATCAATTGTCTGAAAGACCCCGTTCCATCTATACAGCCCTGTTCTCTGATCTGTTGAGTATCATTTCACTGGGAGCAATATATCTCCTCCTAAGCCTTCACAATGCCAGCTCTCCACTCAATTCATTTCTGGCTTACCACGTTTATGTGTTACCTTTTTATTTCATATTACTTTACGTAGTAGCAAACGAGCAGGGCTTGATCTCCGCAATTCTGGGACTCTCCTTTATTCGAAATATTGGAAAAAGCTCTTTCTACCCATACCTTCTGCATATTCCTCTGATATCTCTGATCACTTATTTTTGCGAAACCTTTTTAGGATATAAACGTTTTCTTCACTCTCCGCTCAACATTACTCTTTTCATGTTACTACTCTATGTATCGAGTGCTGTTTACGTAAGCAAATTCCGCAAAAAACGAAAACCGCTGGCTCTGCCACAATTGCAGGAAACTAAAGAAAAAGAACTGGTAAGCTCTTAACCGAAACCTATCCGGAATCCGGAAAAATAGGATTGGCTCAATACAACCGATAAATTTTAACCGGACACTGCAGTACTTTCATAGAGCACAAAATGGTAAGGAGAAAGCTGGTATTCTTTTTTACTGATAATTTCCTGCGGCATCAGGCTCCCCTCTCCTGCCCACCGTTTCTCTGAGGAATCAATCAATTTTCTGCAGGGATACTGTATTTTGTCCAAACACAGATTAACTGTTCTGTCACTTAAATTCATTATCGCACAGATAGAGCTGCTTTCATGCCATCGATTTAAAACAAGCACTTTTTCCTTATGAAAGCCAGTTATTTCCATGTTTTTCTTTTCCAGATATTTGAGTGCCGGAACAGTTTTCCTGAAGTTTATCAGTTGCCGGTAGTATTGATAAATCAACTGATGTTTCTTTGCCTCCAGGCTCCCCCAGTCAAGCTTGCACCTGAAGAAAGTCTGCGGATCTTGAGGGTCAGGAGACTGATTTCCCTGATGCATCTGTGCGAATTCTCTGGCCCGACCTTTACGTACCGCCTCCACCAGATCCTGATCATAATGACTTATGAAATATTGAAAAGGAGTGTCAGCAGCAAACTCCTCACCCATAAAAAGAAGTGGAATATATGGTGCTGTCAACAGGGCACCTGCAGCCAGTTTTAACGCCTCAAAAGAAATCATCATGGAAAGCCGTTCCCCCAGAAGGCGGTTACCAATCTGATCATGGTTCTGAAGACACACTACCAACTGTTTTCCGGGAATATGGGCAGAAGAGCTGCCATGATGTCTTTTGCGGTTTTCAGAATAGGTCCAGGAGTACACAAATCCATCCCGGTAAGCCTTTACCAACTGAGCCATCTCTCCGAAATCCGCATAATAACTCTTTTTATCTCCAGTCAGTATGGCATGTAACGAGTGGTGGAAATCATCATGCCATTGTGCATCGATTCCATAACCGTTCTGGCGCAGAGGCGTAATCACCCGCACATCATCCAAATCGCTCTCTGCAATAAGATATCGCTTCCGATCTGCTTGTGAAAACCTTTCAGTATTTTCTGCAAGTTCCTGCAATATATGCTTGGCCCCAAAATCATAGATACCCTGAACCGCATCCAGACGCAATGCATCGATATGGTAGTTCTCAAACCAATACAGGGCATTTTGAATAAAAAAGTTCCTTACACCATCACTCCAGGGACCATCAAAATTAACCGCATCGCCCCAGGGTGTGCTGTATTGATTTGTAAAATATGCTCCGTAATCAAGCACATAAGTTCCCTCAGGCCCCAGATGATTGTACACCACATCTAAAATTACCGATAATCCCCTGCAATGACATTGATCAACCAGTTGCTTCAATGCTTGTGGCCCACCATAAGACGACTGCACTGCAAATGGATATGCTCCATCATAACCCCAGTTTCGCTCACCGGGAAATTGAGCCAACGGCATCAGCTCTATAGCCGTTATGCCCAGATCTAAAAGATAATCCAGTTTTTCAGCGACCCCATCGAGAGTTCCTGCCCTGGAAAATGTTCCGACATGCAACTCATATATAATCATCTTTTCCAGCGCAATGCCATTCCACTGGGAATCGTGCCAATCGAAGGAGCTATGATCAACAATCTCCGAAGGTCCGTGAACATTCTCAGGCTGGTAGTTGGATGCAGGATCAGGACGATCCAGTTTATCGTCCAAACGGTAAAAAAAACGATCCCCGGGGTTGGCATCCACATCCGACAAATGCCAGTATCCCCCGCTAATCTTATTCATGGGAATAAGCCGCTCCATTGGAGAAACGATTCTCAATGCAACACTATTTCTTAATGGGGCCCATACTGTAAAGGAACATTTTCCACTGCCCTGATAAATTGCACCGATTTTCATTTATTCCTCTTCCCAGTACTCTAAAGTTAAATCGCGCATCGTATCTACTCAGTTATAAAACAAATAACTGGTAAGAAATCAGAAACAATCGCCAACAGAATCAAAAAATAACTAATCAGATAAACCATGAAGAACAAGGAGTATTTAACATTTCCGATTCTTCTTTTAGATATTCTTTCTGATTACTTCAGGTTAGATATTGTTTTTGACATCAGTTCCTGTTTTTTCCGATCTGATATTATCAGGTCTTTATCATCAGATACCTGAGTAGTTATCCACGCGTTATTCACTTCTTATCGGACAATAAACTTCGAATCCCTTGAAGAGGGATAACTACCCATTCAGGCCGGTTATTGATTTCGTAACCTAACTCGTATACTGCTTTTTCCAGTAGAAATATTTGCAGCAATGTGGTTATCTGTTCCTGATCCCGCGGAACAAATGAAGCATCTCCGGCTTCTAACAGATAAGAGTTCAGAAAAACGCCACTGATGTAGCTATAGAGCGGAATTATCCAGCTCTCTAACTGTGGAAAATCTGCAGCACGAAAAGTCGGATTCAAAAAAAGAGTGCTGTAAGTTGCATAGTGAAATGAGCGGATCATTCCGGCAACATCTTTAAAGGGAGATCGTTTCAGTTTCCGCTCACTTATGGGACGTGCAGGCTCTCCCTCAAAATCCATAATGACAAAATCTTTGCCAGTATAAAGCACCTGCCCCAGGTGATAATCACCATGAATCCTTATTTTGGTAGAGGTGATCTTACGCTGCACGATTTTTCTCATGGTATCAAGAATTTTCTTTTCATTTTCCAGCACACTCTGAGCTAGTTGCCTGTAATTATCCGGTATTGCCTGTAAATGTTTATCCAGTGATTGAAAGGTTCGCTGTACCAACCCCTGCATAGACTGATATAGAGATCGCTGGTAAAGCTGAGAAAATGATTCCGGATCAAACTGAGGATTGTTCTGGGAAAGACTCAATGCCTTGTGCATTTGTGCAGTTCTTTTCCCCAATATCGAAACCATCTGCAGATAAAGCTCCCCGATTCTATCCCTGATAACCGGGGGCACGTCAGAAATATCCACTGTAAATAATGGAGGGAAAGATTGCTGCAGTTTTTCCACTCCGGTATCATCAGCAAGAACCTGTTCAAAGAATCTGGCAATTACCCCCAGTGAATAACTCCAGGCATTCCCACTGTTTTCTACATATCCCTGCAAAAGAGCCACAGTCTGGGGCTGAGTCCGCTTGGCTCTATACTCTATTGCCCCTGCAAAGAGCGGGATATAATTAAACTGAACTTCATCGGAGAGAAACTGCAGTATCTCGAGCTCTGGATTAGCCCCCTCTTCAAGCTTACGATATAACTTCAGAAATAAAGATTCACCAAAGACTATTGCCGTGTTGCTTTGCTCGACTTTCAATGGGTGACTGACCAACACCCCAGGAAGATTCTCTACTATTGATTTCAAATTTCTGCCGGCGACCCCTGCCAGCTCTCCATTAATACCTTTTACCCTCTTTCTTCCATTAATTATGGAAAAAAGCAGATGATGCAACTTTTCATTATACATTCCATCGTAAAGGATTCCCTCCTGCTCATCGATTACCAGTTCAGCAATAACCGCCTGAGGGTATTGTTCAGATAATCCACCGGAAGTAATCTTATTTTCAAATGAGACCGGAACCAGATAATTTTCCTCAGCCCCCTCGGTAAATGCCACCTTCACAATCAACAGATGTGAATCAGTAACATCATTATGAAGTCTGAAATCCTCGATTATGCTGGTTTTTCTGATCTTTCTACTCTTTGATGCAAACCAGCGGCTGTGCATGAGATATCGCGCCAAAAGCTTCTCTTCCAGAACCTGACGCGCTTTTCCTGAAAAAATGGATTCCCAATTATTTTTTAGTTTCATAGCCGGTATCCACTCCTCAACGATCCCGATTTCCTCTTTGTTTTTCCCCAGCAGAAGCCAATAAAAATCGTATGGCCCGAATGTGAGCATATATGGAGTTTCTTTCACAATAGGGAAAATCGATTTCCCGAACATCTCCTCCGGAACAAGTCCACTATACTGAGGCATGTCAATATGAACCATCTGACTGTATCTGGACAAATTAACCGCCACCAGTATGATCTCATCTTCATATTGGCGGCAAAAGGCCAAAATTTTGGGATTATCACATGCCAGGATTTCCAGTCCTCCCCTGGAGAAAGCCCGGTATCTTCTTCGCATTGCAATAATACTGCGCATCCACCACAGAAGTGAAGAAAAACTGCCGATCTGATTGCGCACATTAACAGTTTCGTAATGATACTCAGAATCGATAATAACCGGAAGAAAAAGCCGTTGAGGATTTGCTTCAGAGAAGCCGGCATTGCGATCGGGTGACCATTGCATGGGAGTTCTAACCCCATTACGGTCTCCCAGATAAAAATTATCACCCATTCCGATCTCATCACCATAGTAAATAATGGGAGTCCCCGGTAAAGAGAAAAGAAGAATGTTCATCAGTTCGATTTTACGACGATCATTGGAGAGAAGAGGAGCCAGTCTTCTTCTTATGCCCAGATTGATTTTAGCACGGGTGTCTCTGGCATAGACCCTGTACATATAATCCCGCTCCTCATCGGTTACCATTTCAAGAGTCAATTCATCATGATTTCTCAGAAACGTTGCCCATTGACAGTTTTGTGGTATAGGGGGAGAGGATTTCAAAATGTCTATTATTGGGAAACTGTCCTCCATCTGAATTGCCATAAACATACGGGGCATTAAGGGGAAATGAAATGCCATGTGACACTCATCACCATCTCCAAAATATGCGACCGCATCCTCAGGCCACTGATTTGCTTCGGCTAAAAGCATCTTGTTGCGAAAACGAGAATCAACATGAGCCCTCAGCTTACGCAAAAACATATGAGTTTCTTCCAGATTTTCACAATTGGTCCCCTCTTTTTCAAAAAGATAAGGAACAGCATCCAGCCTTAAGCCATCAACACCCATTGAAAACCAGAAATCAATAGCCCTGAATAATGCTTTCTCCACCACCGGATTTTCAAAATTGAGATCAGGCTGATGTGAATAAAACCGGTGCCAATAATAAGCCTTGGCTACCGGATCCCAACTCCAGTTGGAAGACTCAAAATCTTTGAATATGATTCTGGCCTCTCTATATTTATCAGGATGATCGCTCCATACATACATGTCTCTCAAACGAGTGCCGCTTCTTGCCCTGCGCGACCGCTGAAACCAGATATGCTCCGAAGAAGTATGATTAAGAACCAACTCTGCAATCACTCTTATACCCCGCTTGTGAGCTGCCCTCAATAACTCACGGAAATCACGCAAGGTCCCATAGTCAGGATTTACATTGAGATAATCGGAAATATCATAACCATCATCCTTAAGTGGTGATGGATAAAAGGGCAAAAGCCAGATTGCAGTAATCCCCAGGGCTTGCAGATAATCAATTTTCTCGATGAGGCCTTTAAAATCGCCGATACCATCCCCGTTATTGTCCCGATAGGCCCGTACATGAACTTCATAGATTATCGCATCCTTATACCAAAGATAATCCTCTTCAATGTAAGATTCACCCGGAGCATAAATTTTTCTTTCAACGTTCATGATCTGATGATTTCCCTTGGTAATAAATCAATAGTAATCAAAAGAACTTTCTTTATTAAACTGTTTGTGCAGTTTAAACACGAATGCGGGTGCTCTCAATGGATCGACAGTAATAAAGTTTTGCGCTCCGCTCCAGATAAAACGTTCTTCTCCAAGCTGATCCTGCAGCAGATAAGGCTCTTCAGAATCTATACCCAATGTTTGCAGAGGGAAATGAACTTTACCGGTCTGAGGATTAAATGGATCTAAATTTACAATTACCGCAATAATATTGGACTGGTCATAAGTAGCCTTTATATAGAAGAGCAGATAATCATTATCCACCGGATAAAAGGAAGTGTTTCTGAAATCCTGGAGTGCTGGATTGTTTTGACGGATATTATTGAGAACCGTTATCATTTTTCGAAGTTTCTCACCTTTAGTCCAGTCCCAGTGCTTAATCTCATATTTTTCAGAATTCAAAAATTCCTCTCTGCCTTCCGGTGCTTCATTAATTGCCAATTCAAATGAGGGACCATAAATTCCATAATTTGATGACAGAGTGGCTGCCAGAACCAGTCGTACAGCAAATGCCCGCTCATCACCAAACTGCAGATACTGAGGGAGAATATCAGGAGTGGTAGGCCAAAGGTTTGGACGGAAAAATTCGGATATTTCGCTATGAGAAAGCTCTTCAAAATACTCGATTAGCTCGGCCTTGGTATTTCGCCAGGTGAAATAGGTATAAGACTGGGAAAATCCCAGCTTTGCCAGACGATACATTACTTTAGGCCGGGTAAAGGCTTCTGAAAGGAATATGACATCCGGGTATCTTTCACGCACCTCTGAAATAAGCCATTGCCAGAAATCGAATGGCTTTGTGTGAGGATTATCCACCCGAAAGATCCGGATTCCCTTTTCCAACCAGAAAAACACCACGGATTTCAGTTCCTCCCAAAGCTCCCTCCAGGAATCGGTTTCAAAGTCGAATGGTACTATATCCTGGTACTTTTTAGGAGGATTCTCGGCATATTGAATAGTTCCATCAGGACGGGTTTTAAACCATTCCGGATTTGATTTGATATAAGGGTGATCCGGAGAGCATTGAAATGCCAGATCCATTGCTATTTCTATACCATAGGAAGTCGCAGCATTTATCAGATCGACAAAATCTTCGACAGTACCCAATGAAGGCTCTATGGCTTTGTGGCCTCCGTATTCAGAACCGATAGCCCAGGGACTCCCCGGATCCCCCTCTTCTGCTACAAGCGAATTATTTTTCCCTTTGCGATTGCTCAAGCCAATCGGGTGAACCGGAGGAAGATACAGCACATCAAAGCCCATCTGGGAGATCAGAGGTAAACGCCTTTCGCAATCTCTGAAAGTGCCACTCACCCCCTCGCGAGCACTGCAAGATCGGGGGAAAACCTCATACCAGCTACTGTAAAGGGCTCTCTTTCTTTCCACAATGACCTGGTATTGCACAGGGAAAGTCTGAGCCAGACTCAGATCCGGATAAGCTCTAAGAAGTGCAGTGATCTCTTTATCTGTAGCTAAAAGTACAGCTTTGGCCCGATCTGTTTCCTCAATTAAAGCATCTGCTCTGGTTTGCAAAGATTCTGAAAGTGAAGAGGGTACTCTGCCTGAAGCTTTCTTCAGAAACTGAGCACCGATCTGTAGTTCTACCGAAATGTCCTGAGAGGCACTGAATTTTTTTACCAGATTATGCTGCCAGGACTGAAAATGATCCACCCAGGCTCTCACCGTGTAATAATAGATACCCGCCTCTGCCAAATGAAAACTACTCTCCCAACGATCATTATCCACCAGATGCATCGGGGCATTACTCCACTGACTTTCCGTGCTCTTTTTGTAAAGTACCTCTGCCCCGATTGAATCATGGCTGTCACAAAGAAGATCTGCCGATACCTTAAGCATCTCCCCTTCTATCCGCTTTACCGGAAAACCTCCATCAATCGATGGCTTTACGTTTTCAATTACGACCCGTTTTCTTCCATCCAGCTCCATAGAAGACTCTCAATAAAAGGATGAATACTGATTTGTCCCTTTATTGATAGCAGCGCAAGTCCCATTCCAATTCTGTTAAAAGCGGATTGTTTTATCCTGTCGCATACGCTTTCATCCCATAGGTTTTGGCAACTACTCAGGTATATGACGGTAAAAATTTCAAATCGGAAAAAAACAGGAACCAATATCAAAACAAATTCTAATCAGAAGTAATCTGAAAAAATATCAAAACGAGGAATCGGACTGGATGACCATGAATTGCATAGATCGATTTGGCTAAAAAGGGTGGTACAAAGATTGCAAAGTTCTTCTATCTATAACAACGGAGAATAACAGATGAAAAACATACTCTTTGTAGAGCCAATGGGGGCTCCATATAACATATTTGCCAAATTTATGAACATTCCCCTCCTTGGTACGATTCAACTGGCTACTATGGCCAAAAAAGAAGGCTACCAGGTATCTATCCTAAATGAGAATATCCTCAATCGTGCTGTCTACCCGGTAGAATTACAAAACGCGGACATCCTATGCCTCAGTTGCATCACAGCCACTATCGAAAGAGGAAAACAGATCGCCAAAAACTATCATCAGATCCGCCAACAAAACCACCTCCCTTCACATGCTGTCATCGGAGGAATACATGCTTCCATGCTTCCATCCGACCCTGGCCCGGATTTCAACCAGGTAGTCACCGGTGAAGCAGAATCGGTGTTTTTATCCATACTCAACGGACAAAATAGAAATCCTCTGATTAAAGGCAGTCCTCTCAATGATCTGGATTCCATCCCTTTAGCTGATTTCTCATTACTGAAAAATTACGAAAAAATGACCATCTGGCCTGTAATGACTTCCCGAGGTTGTCCTTACCACTGCAACTTCTGCTCTGTTACCAAGATGTTTGGAAGAAATTATCGCATTCAAAGCATCGAGAGAGTAATAGAGGAGATTTCTCAGTTGAAAAAAAAGTGGATCTTTTTTGTGGATGACAACTTTGCGGCCATTCCTTCCAGAACTCATAAGCTCCTTGATCAGATTATCAAATACCAGTTTAACCGATATTGGAGTGCACAGGTCAGAACCGATACCGCTAAAGACATTCAACTGGTTAAAAAAATGTACCAGGCAGGATGCAGAATCGTATTTATCGGACTGGAATCCATCAATCAGGCCAGTCTGGAAAACATGAGAAAAAAACAGGACACCAAAGACATCATCCAAAGCATCAAAGTTTTCCAGAATAATGGAATCCAGGTACATGGAATGTTCATGCTGGGCAATGATCCCGACAATAAAGACATTTTCTTCTCAACTCCAAAATTCTGCAAACAAAACGCACTAAGCTATGTTCAATACAGCATCCTGACCCCCCTTCCCGGAACCGACATCTATGATGAGTATGAGCGGGAAGGAAGATTGCTACATAAGAACTGGAACTACTATGATGGACTTCATGTGGTATTCAAACCCCGCAACATGTCTCCCCTGGAACTCCAGCAGGGAATGCTTAACTGCTTTAAATCCTTCTATTCCTATCCAAATGCCATAAACGACCTGATTAACAACTTTAAAAATCATTCTTTTTTCACCTTTCAATCCTTTTACCCCTTCCTGATGAAATTTCTGGGTAAATCAGTAATAAAACGATGGCTAAAAACCAACAGTGACTATCTGCATTATCTTAACGGCTTATAACGGAGGACGGCATACTCTTTGATTAAAAACCATAGTAAGACTTTGTTTTTTAACATACATCAAAAGAGGAATTTATGTCTGATCTCAGTGTCAACCTGGAATCATCCATAAAGGATTTTATCAGCAAAAATTTTCTAATGAATTCCACTTCAGTAAACTTCTCCAATACCGATTCCTTCATGGAAAAAGGAATCATCGATTCCACTGGTATTCTGGAACTGGTAAACTTCATTCAGCAATCCTTCCAGATCGAGGTTAAAGATGACGAGCTGATACCGGAAAATCTTGATTCTGTACAAAACATCTGTTCTTATATCCAAAGAAAGCGAATCAGAGGGTCATAACAGTGTCACCTACTCAACAAGCACATCGGAGATAAAAAGACAAAACCTAAGCCCTCCGAAGCTGACTACAGCGGAGGATGGGCCATTTTTCGATGAATTAAACCCAAATTTTCCATTAGACAGTAACTGGTTTTGTACCTCTACGAAAAGGCTGGTGACAAATTATGGGCCTGATCCACTCTGCATTGTTTATTATTCATTGAAAAGACTTCTCCTCGAGGATTCGTCGAAGTGACTGTCAACGAGGGCTTACCGGAGCAACCAACAGGTTTGCCAGGTCGGTTCACCTTTTATTTACCACAATACGCTGTTCTGATGAAGCCCCACAGTGCTCAGGAGACTGGTGAAAGTTTAAACTTGAGGTAACATGTTGCTTTATTGTCTGCACAGCGAACACAGTCCGATGTAACATGTTGCATCAGGGTCTGCACGGCGAACACAGTCTGATGTAACATGTTGCATCAGGGTCTGCACGGCTAACACAGTCTGATGTAACATGTCGCATCAGGGTCTGCACGGCGAACACAGTCCGATGTAACATGTCGCATCAGGGTCTGCACGGCTAACACAGTCCGATGTAACATATTTATTCAAACATAGTAAGTTTTTTGGATAGAACTGGTAACTGGGGGAAAGGGTGGAATATCTGTCCAAATGGGAAGTTCAGGTTAAAAGATCTCCACCTTAAAAAATTCTTTTGGATTTTTCCTTATCTCCTCAATCAATGCGCGAAGATTATTCATGGTTCCTTTTACATCCGCAGCTAATGTAGAATCATTTATCAGGGCTCCGGCAGTTCCATTTCCATGATTAATCCGATTTATCAACACCGAAATCTGTTCTATGGTTCTGCTGAGATTCTCATCCATGCTTTTAAGCGGATCAACCAGTCTGCCCTTTATTTTCTTGTCTATTTCTATTGGACCACTGGATTTAGTTCCCCTGATAAGCTCCATATACTTACTTCCAAGCAACCCTACCGCCTTCACCTCAGCATAAGCATCAGCATACAGAAACGGCTGGTATTTTTTGTCGATCTCTACCACTACTACCTGGCTTTTTGATAATACATCGATTTTACTTACCTTACCCACTGTAACCCCCTGAAGCCATACCGGGGCACCTACTTTTAAACCACCTACATCGGAAATGGTAATAGTGAGGGAAAAATGCTGCCGAAAGATTGAAGTGACCAGTCCTGAAAAGAAGATGGCAAAAACCACCAGCACTATGACCACCGTAAAAAACACAGCCAGCTTCAGTTCAGACCAGGAAAGTATATGACGTGTAGGCTCATTCATAGTTACAGCCTTTATTTATAATTTGTCCAGAAGATAACGATATGGGTTTAAAAATTCCCGAAGCTGCGGAACCTGGGAATGTAGAAATGCATCTCTGCCACCATCGAAAAGGATCTGGCCATCTTTGAGGAACATGAATCTGGATGCCAGGGAAAGAGCATCAAAGATCTCATGGGTAACAACAATAAAGCCCCTGCCATCTTTTGCAGCATCTGAGATCAGGTTGCGGATAATTCCTGCGTTTACCGGATCAAGGCCGCTGGTGGGTTCATCATAGAGATTCATCCTGGCACCGGAAACTGCCAGCGATCTGGCAATAGCTACTCTGCGTTTCATTCCACCACTGAGTTGCTCGGGCATCAATTCCGCCTCTGACTCCAGATCAACTGTTTTTAAAAGCATTCTTACCCGTTCCTCTATCTGTGAAAAACTGTATCGGGTATGCTCCCTGAAGTAAAATGCCACATTTTCCCTCACCGAGAGAGAATCAAATAAAGCTCCTTCCTGAAACACAATACTGAATTTAAGCCTAATCGCATCCAGTTTAGTTTCATTTAAAGAAGCTAAATCGACACCATCAAAAAGCACCTGTCCGCTGTCTGCAACCGAAAGACCCAGGATTAATTTGAGAATAGTGGTTTTTCCTGAGCCGCTAGGTCCCAGAATAGCTACCTTTTCATCTGTATTAATGGTGAAACTAGCTCCTTTTATAACCGGACGGGCTTCATGCCAAAACCAGACATCCTTAAAAGTAATCATCATCATCCTAAGGGAAAAAGATCCAGATCACCTTTGTTATTAAAAAATCGGTGATCATAACTGTAACCGTAGACAGCACATAACTTTTAGTTGCAGCATTCTTTAACCCCAGACTCCCCCCCTGCGATCTCATTCCTACATGACAACTGATGGTAGCAATCAGATAACCGAACACAAATGGCTTACTTACCCCAAAGATGGTATTTTTCAGGTCCATGATAGCACGAATAGAGCTCCAGTACAACTCCGGATCAGAATGGTATTGTACGGTAGTGATAAGAAATCCCCCTATTATGGCAGCGAAATCGCCTATAAAGGTTAATGAAGGAAGCATAATCAGAGAACTTAAGATCCTGGGGGTAACCAGTTTTTTAATGGGACTTACTCCAAAAGCTCTCAGAGTATCAATTTGTTCTCTTTGGACCATGGCCGCAAGTTCAGCACTTATTCCAGAACCAACTCTTCCTGCGAATACTAATGCCAGAGTGATTGGACTGATCTCCCGTATTACCGATACCCCAATTACTCTTCCCACTTCACTTTCCAGCCCCAGCCCTTCAAACTGATTAAGCACTTGAATTGAAAGAGCCATTCCTACTACAAAGGTGGTAATTAATGCAATCAGAAGAGTGCCTGGTCCCGCATGATTCATCTGCTCCACTATTTCCTGAGCATAAAACGGTTTACTAAATGCTCCCATTAACCCCCAGAAACATATTCTGTAATACTCTTTTAATGAGAGGAAAAACCGTTTCATCCAAAACCCCAGTAAAAAAGCTCAATCCTTCAGCAATAAAACCGATGCAACAATCAAACCATTTTTTCGATTCCAATAAGCAAAAGCTTCAGGCTTCTTTATTGCTAAAAACACTATTGGAATTTAATCTGCATTGAAGGGGAATCTATGAGTCAACTGAAAATTCCATCCGGTTTCACCGATGCCACTGAATTTCCTCTTTTTGAGGCAATTTTTGGAAGAAGATCACGCAGATTTTTCAGAGGAGCTCAAATCCCCGATGGCGTTTTTGCCTATAAATCCAAACATCCCATACTTCCACTTTCCGATCTTGAGAAAAATCTGATTATAGCCGCCTGTGCCTCCAACACCAGTTGGCATCATTTGATCTACAGAGCTCAGCAATATGCACCGCATCTTCCCAATTATTCAGCAAGTGCATCAGGACGCTCCTTCCCCAGCTCTGCCGGTTTTCATACCAGTATGACTTTTTTCACCGATGATAACGGAGTATATGTCCTGAACAACCGCGATGCTCAAAACATCTCTGAACGGAAAGAAAACGGACAACTCGAACTCACAGACCTGATAGATGACCTCACAAATAAAGCCACTAAAATCAGTAACCAAAGGCTCTCTTTACCTCCAGAAATCCCCTATGCCGAACCTCATAATACCTGGGTTGTAAATCATCCAGGTACTTTTCTAGTCATTCCAGTAGGAAATCTCTCTGAACATCTGCTCCTAAATTTATGCTATATGCTGCAAAATGGTAAGGTAATCTATGATGATATTAATAAACGACCGATCCCCGGAATAGCTCATTTCAGTTCACTGGTAAACCCTGAAGATACCTGGAACTTAACTTTCGTGGAGCAATGGTCTCTTTGCGAATTAACTACAGAACTCTCAAGCAGTTGCTATGCAGGAACCCTGGCATTACAGGCAATGGGACTTGGCGGTTGGATGTTTAATGGTCTGGATGCATTCAGTGTCCTTGGGGCAAGTGAGAAACCAGACGTTAAAGGCCTGGGATTTCGGTATGATACTTCCAATGATTGGCCTTACCCCAATGTTACTGGTTTACCCGGCATAATGGAAGGATATTGTCCTCCCTACTATCATGATATGCGGGGAGCTGTCGAAGCAATATGTGAACGTAAATTCGGCCCCGGAGGACCATTCCATGAACAAACACCTGGTCCCTGGAAAGATAGCGCCAAGGTACGATCCTCTGCACAAATCCATGATGAACAGTTCCGCCAGTGTGTTGCTTTGCAGGCACAATACATTTTAGATACATTCGGTAAATTCCCAGGCACTACCCCATCGATTTTCTGTTTTATATACCTGCAGGCACATCATCTGGATCTTGATTTCTATGATTCTTATTATAAAAACGGAGCATACCTGCAATCACATGCAGACCATATCAGCAAATGGCACTCTGATAATTATCAACACGACCGTTAGACAGCCTGTTTGCAGACAACGAAAACCGGCTTTAAATGGGTCAGAGGAACCTGAATCCTTCTTTTTGGGCAGGTAAATACTTATATTAATATCGAAAAATTGTACAATTCTATTTAACCGCAAAAATACGTCGCAAAGGAGTTACATGTGAATACAGGTAGCGATGTCTTTATACGGAATACTCTTCTTGAGGGTTATGATTTCTTCATAAAAGATGAATTCAATAAAGAATACCACTTTAAAATCGCCTCTTTCCCCACCCCTTCCGGCCTGCTCTCAGAAGCGATCGAATTTACCGGAAATGATTCACCCGGGTATACCTTTAATCTGATGTCCTCTTTAGATACAGATATGGAATATGCTGAACTCCTGCTTAAGGAAAAAATCAAAAAAGGGATTAATCAAAAATATCACTCCAACGTTATCAACAAACAACTCATCGAGAAGAAGGGGCTTTGTGGACGTATCGAGTCCCACTACGGCGAGCTCAATTCCAAATACAATAAAGCTTTGCTAGTGGAAAATACCAGGGTAACCATCGAAGAATTTGCAGAACTGATCGACCAACTCAAAGGATTTGAATTTGAGTTTCGCATAAAGGATGCACAATGAGCGATTTCTGCAAAGCAGCTTGTTAATTAGATATATTCCGGAGTAAATCAGAAATATAATCATGCAAATAGATCCCTTGAAGCTTTGTTTCAGAATTCTTAAAGTAATTCTGGTTTCCATTACAGCAGTGCTGTTGACCTATTCAGTGGTGTTTTCAATAGCAGGAACGATCCTGATTTATAAAGGCTATCAACTGGCTGTAACCCCAATTAAAAAAGTACAGCTCCTCAAAGATTCAAACCCCGAGGAATCGCTCTTCATGTCCAGATATCGCCAGCAACTCTCAACTCAGGGTTTATCCGATTCTCTCTTTCAGATTTTTATACCTCTGGACTCAATTTCACCTCATCTGAAAAATGCGGTAATTGCCGCTGAGGATGATGGTTTCTACACTCATCCAGGAGTCGATCTGGAAGCCATCGCCCAAGCATCTGAATACAACAAATCGCAGGGACAATTTAAACGGGGTGCCAGCACCCTGACCCAGCAAGTAGCAAAGAATTTTTTCCTTGGTGGAGAAAAAAGCTTTAAACGCAAAGCCAAGGAACTATGTTTCGCCCTTTTAATGGAGCACTATCTGGGAAAAGAGCGTATACTGGAATTGTATCTCAATTACGCTCAATGGGGTAAAAACATATTCGGCTGTGAAGCGGCCAGCCAACACTATTTTAAAAAGAGTGCTTCAGAGCTAAACAGAAACGAAGCCGCACGGCTAGCAGCAGTCCTGGCCATGCCTTCCAAATTAACTCCTTTTCATAAAACCAACTTCATGGGAAAGCGACTGGCAGTGATAGCTAACAACCTGTACATGCACAAACAAATAGATGACCAGGGTTTCTTCGGACTCACCGGCTCACTTCCACCTCGCAAAGATACGCTGCAAATTAACAATAAAGAGAAAGAAAAAGTAGTCCCGGTTGAAAACCGTACCTCATTTTGAGAGAGCGCCTTCATCGCTTTGAAGATATAATTAAATAGAGATTTCCGATTTTCGGTAGTAATCATTTTTCCTCTAACAGGCAGATTTTTCCTAGTTCCCTTTTTCCCATTTATTCTTAACTTCCTGGTTTTTAACACAGTTATAACTGTGGCATACCGATTGCATGCTCTTGGCAGTCAAAAAGGAGCTTCCATTCTATGTACACCAGTGCAGTTAATACCGGATCTGGATACACAACCGAGCAAATCAAAAAAGTAGCCAATGATTTTGAAGCGCTATTCTCATCTATGATGCTCAGGGCTATGCGCAAGACTGTCGGTGATAATCCCCTTATTCCCACTAGTATGGCAGAAAAGGTGTACACAGGGATGCTTGATGATGAATATGCGAATTTATTGAGCAATCATTCGTCATTAGGGCTTTCTGATCTGATTTTTAAAGAACTTGTGGGCAAACAAAGTAATTATGGCTCACTGACACAGCTTAAGAATCTGGGTAACAGAGATTTTCACCTGTTGGATAACTCATTTGTACCTTCGAGTGGTTTTCTTAAAAACGAATCTGGATTTTCCAGAACAAAAAAATGGGATTTTCTGGTTTCTGATGCTGCTGAGAGATACGATGTCGATAAAAATCTTGTATTTGCCATCATTGCTCAGGAATCCGGGGGCAATCCTTATGCAATCTCCCGCGCAGGTGCCAAGGGATTGATGCAGCTAATGGATTCTACTGCCAGGGAGATGGGAGTCAGACACTCCTTTAACCCAGGAGAAAATATCGATGGTGGAGTAAAGTATTTCCGAAAAATGCTGGATCAATTCGATGGTGACATAAAACTGGCTCTGGCATCCTATAACGCCGGTCCTGCGGCGGTAAAAAAATATAATGGCATCCCCCCATATTCAGAAACTCAAAACTATGTGGATTCAGTTCTCCGTCTTAGAGAACGTTTTTCAGGGAAGGATTAACTATGGATAAGTTGCTGGAACAACTGGTTGATATTTTAAAAAGCGAGAGTGCCCTTCATCAGGATCTGTTAAAAACCGCTAATGCATTGAATGAAGCGCTTAAAGCGAAGGATCTGGACTCTATTGAGAGTTGTACTTCGATTCATGACGAGCAAGTCTACCAGATTGGCAGGCTTGAGGAAAAACGGATAGAATGTACTTGTGAAATTGCCGGTTTACTGAAAATAAATGAAGAATATCCAAAGATGGATTGCCTGTTGCAAAGAATACCGCAGAAATGGCGCACATCTTTATCAGAGCTTCAGTTAAAACTCAGAGAACAGATCAGAGAATTATCTAATATCAATACATCCAACCGTATTCTGCTCCAGGAGGGAATCTCTTTTATTAACAGTAATATTTTGATGTTTCAATCTTCCCCCAGAACTCATCAGTACGGTGGGAAAGGTAAATCAGCAGTAATTGCAACAGGACGTAATCTGATTAACAAGGTAGTTTAGGGGAGATTATCATGAGTTTACTATCTGTTTTAAATGTTGGCACCAGAGCAATATTTGCCTCACAACTGGCGATGGATGTTGCAGGCCAGAACATCTCCAATGCAGATGTAGAAGGATACTCCCGAAAGCGTCTCAATCTGCAACCGGATTACCGGTTTGATTCTGCATACGGTCAGATAGGAATGGGAGTGGATGTCATCAATATCGAAAGGTTGCGCAACGAGTTTATTGATGAGCAGATACGGCGTCAGAATCAACAGGTTGGCTATTATGAAGAACTTGATTATACGCTGGAATCCATTGAAAACATTTTCACAGAACCCAGCGATACCGGAGTTATCCATTTTGTGGACCAATTTTTTGACAGTTGGCAGAACCTGAGCAATAATCCCTCAGACATATCTGCTCGAACCATGGTCAGGACAAATGCAGAGATACTTATCGATGTTTTCCATAACGTATCTGGAGAACTGGCAAATTTACGACAAACCAGAAACGAGGAAATACAGCAGCAGGTCAACAAAATCAATGAAATATGCAAAGAACTGCATAATCTTAATCTGGAAATCGGAACTGTTGAATTAAACAATCAAAACGCCAATGACAGCCGTGACAGAAGAGATCTTTTGCTGAAGGACCTCTCCAAGATTATCGACATTTCTGTAGTAGAAAACGAAACCGGTCAAATTACGATCACCACCTCCGGCAATATTATTGTGTCTCCAGTCTATTATCAGGAACTGGAGACCACCACTGCTACCACCAAACTTTCTGATGGAACCTCAATTATGGAGATCGGTGTTCGTTTTGCCGATTCCAAAAACATATACAAGCCCCAGGGTGGACTGATCAAGGGTCTCTTTGAATCACGGGACAAGATCATACCAGAATACCAGAAGCAACTTGATACCCTGGCCAATAGTTTGGTGACAAAAGTCAATGAGCTTCACAGCCGGGGATATAATCTGAAAGGTTTTACAGGGATTAACTTTTTTGATCCGAATCTTACCGGATCATCCAAAATACAGTTGAGCGCATCCATACTCTCAGATGTGAATAATATAGCAGCAGCATCAGGTGGTGAATCTCATCCTGCAAGCCAGAATTTGCTTTCTGCAGGGAGTCATGATTTCGGAAGCACTCCTGTTCAGCTTTATCGTGATCCTTTAGCCCTTCCGTTGATAGAAGCAAGAAACATTCTGACTGGAACAGTGATAGTATCCACCGGATCAGCGACTCTGGTTGAAGGCAGTGATTACCATATTGATTATGTTAACGGTACAATTCAGATGCTTCATAGCGGATATGACGGTGATGATCTGCAGATTGATTTCAATTACCGTTCCGGAGGTTTTGCTGGCCCGGGTGATAACAGTACCGCACTAGCAATTGCCAATCTGCGCAGCGAATTGACCATGAATAATGATATTCATGGTAATGGAACCTCCAGTTTTGCTGAGTATTACAGTTCGATGATTGGAAGGCTTGGTTTGAGCCGAAATGAGGCGGATTCGAATCTGAGGACCAGGATATTTCTGGTTAATCAATATGAGACTCATCAGGATGCAATAGCAGGAGTATCGCTGGATGAAGAGATGGCAGATCTGATTAAATTTCAGCACACCTTCCAGGCTGCCGCCAGACTAGTCTCTATCGCGGATGAGATGTTAGACACTCTTTTGAATATGTGATCTTTTTTGACGGAGGCATATATGCGTATAACAATGAATCAGCTTAACCGGTCAATGCAATATGTACTTAATAACCGTTATTCAGATTTATGTAATCTTCAGGAGCAGCTTGCTACCGGTAAAAGGCTGATGCGTCCGTCAGATGACCCGGTTGATGTTGCCAATGCATTGAAACTGGAAACAAAGCTACGGGAATACCAACAGTTTAAAAAGAATATCAATGATGGTCTGGCCTTCATGAATGTTACCGGAACTGCCATGGAAAGTATGAACACACTTCTTCAACGGGCACGCGAACTGGCTATTCAGGCATCTTCCGATACCATCGGTGATACAGAGCGACAATATATAAATAAAGAGACAGAGCAGCTTCTTCGTCAGATGGTGGCACTGATCGATACCAAATACAAAGGAGATTATGTATTCAGCGGTAACCAGACCAAGATTCCACCGCTGCAGTACATAAGCTCTGTATCAAATACTGTTGAAGACTATACAAATTATCGGATGGCCTATTTTGACAGTTCTGCTGTAGCTTTAGGTTCAACTGTTCAGATTTTCAATGGTTTTGATGATACACCGGTTAAGAACATTATTCCGGGGACCTTTGAACTTCAAATAGCGGATACTTCATTTGTAGAGGGTGTAGATTATGAGGTTGATTACCTGGCAGGTACTCTTACCATCCTTTCTCCGGACCTTCTACTTGATGTTACTCCGGGTACACCAGCCTACGATATATCTCAGGTCAAGCTGAAATTTGACTCTCTGTCACCAGGCAAAGATATTTACGGCAGCCCAATCTCCAGTTGGGGTACTATCGAGCGCACGATTGAAAGTAGTATTACCATGCAGATAAACATAACCGCTGATGAGTTGACTACTGATTTTAATAGCGGAAACAATCTGATTGATACCATGATTCGTTTCGGCCAGAACCTTCTTCGAAGCGATCATGCCGGAATCGAATCTGCGATTGAAGAAATTGACTATGCCTTTAATGCCATTCTGGCAGCGCAGAGTAAAAATGGTGCAAGAATAAACCGTTTTGAAACAACATTGGTGCGCAATGAAAATCAGTTTACTGAGACTACAGCTTTGCAGTCTGAACTGGTTGATGCGGAGATGGCAGAAACCATTAGCAAGTTTCTTTTAACAGAAAATATTTACAATGCAGCTCTCAAGGCTTCATCAAGGCTGATACAGCCTTCACTGGTAAATTATCTCTAGTTGAAGGAAAAAATTGCCTGTTAAGAGCTATGAGTAGTTAAATATGATTAAAAAATAAGAATTTTTTCTGGCATGTAAGTTGCATAATATTAATCGTGCACGGAAGCTGAAAACGTCAGGATGACACAGAGAGGCAGTTGGGGCTAAAACCATCTGCAAGGAAGCACCAAATTTACAGGAGGACATTATGCCTCGTATCAACCATAACGTACCAGCAATGATTACTGGCAATTCTTTGCGCCAGACTAACAGAGGTCTGCAAAAATCGCTGGAGAAGTTATCCACTGGATTGCGCATTAACCGTGCAGCAGATGATGCAGCAGGACTGAGCGTTTCCGAACAGCTACGGACTCAGGTTCGCGGATTGAATATGGGAGCCAGAAACATTCAGGATGGAATCGCTCTGTTAAACATTGCAGAAGGAGCACTGATTGAGGTTGAAGCAATGCTTCAGAGGATGCGCGAACTGTCAATACAATCGGCTAATGACACCTTGACATCCATTGAAAGAGGATACATTCAGATCGAAATTGGTGAACTGCAGACTGAAATTGACAGAATAACAGCAGGCACCCAATACAACAGCCAACCACTTCTAAATGGAGTTGCACCATGGGGTACTGCTCCTGGTGGAGTGCTTCATATTGGCCCCAACAGCGACAGTGCAACAGATACTATACAGTATCATATTGAACCCATGACCACCATATCTCTGGGAGTCGATACAGCCAATTTAAACGTATTGACCCAGACTGATGCCACTGCCGCCATTACTTCTTTGGATAAAGCCCTGCGTAGCGTAAACGAACTGCGTGCCACTCTGGGAGCCATGACCAACCGTCTGGAGCATGCACTGGTGAATCAGGAAAACCAGGAAACCAATATGCAGGCTGCAGAATCGGTGATTCGTGACTCCGATTTTGCTTATGAGACCAGTATGTTTACCAGAAATCAGATCCTGGAACAATCTGCCACTGCGATGCTGGCACAGGCTAACGCGGTTCCGCAAAACATTCTCAGCCTGCTGCAATGATTAAAGATGAATTTGAGATTTAAAACTATTGGTTTAAAACATAAAATTTGGGATTCAAGCCTGATTTATGGAGCTTGAATCCCAAATTTTCGAATAAAAAAATCATTCCTTGACCGTTTGCGAGCCGATAAACCATTTTACAGTAATACGAATTCACCAACCCTTTGGGAGCCGTTATTTTTATGGGTGATTTTTTCAAGGACCTAGTATATTCCAAAGCTGATATTGTAAATTTCCCCTCCGGAATACCAGGATTTGAAAAAAATAAAGACTTTGTAGTGGTTACTATACCGGAATATGCACCTTTTGAATGGCTGGTGTGTGTTGATGGCTCCCGGCTTCGGTTTGCTATCATTAATCCTCTGTTATTTGCACCGGATTATTCACCAAACATCTTAACGGAGCATCTGGAAGACCTTTCTATAGATAAACCAGAAGACATACTTCTTTATGTCATAGTAACCATAAGGGAAAATCCTTTGGAATCCACGGCAAATCTTATAGGACCGGTGGTAATAAACCGTGAGAAAAAAATCGGTAAACAGATCATTATCGATGATGAGCGTTATAGTACACAGGAACCCATTCTGAGAAAGAGTAACGATGCTGGTCTTAACTAGAAAACTGGGTGAAACTATCCGTATCGGAGATAATATTACTATCAAAATTGTTGATCTGGACGGAAGACATGTCAAGCTGGGCATCGAAGCTCCCAGAAACGTTTCTGTGAACCGGGAAGAGATCTATGAGCGGATTCAACGGGAAAACCAGGCTGCTGCCATAAGCAAGGACAAGGGATTGGAAAATATTGCCAACGTACTGCGAAAAAAGGAAAAATAGCAGCGGTTCTGATCACCTCAAAGAAGCAGTAAGCACATGCGTGCTTTCATCGGAAGTGTTAAACCAGAAGAGCACCAGATTCCCTTCGGTAGTAAAGCAATCTCCCAGCTCTGTTTTCGATCTACAAGGATAGATTTCCTTGTATAGCTGTATTGCCTTGAAAATCATATAGTTTTTTATTTCATCCATATCTTTTTTATCGGTATTTTCTGCAAAAAGGTTTAGTATTCATCAGTTTATTTTTCACTCTAAATCAAAGATTCCAGACTTATGATTTTTGCATTAACACTTGGTGATCCGGCAGGAATAGGTCCAGAGATAACCATTAAAGCACTAAGCTCTGCTGAAAACAGTTATCCAGTGGTGGTAATAGGTGATCTGGCAGTACTTCAGAATGCAGCGCGGATTCTTAAAATTGATCCGGTTTTTCACGCAGTATCAGATATAGAAGATTACCGGGAATCTGCCATAAATGTCCTGGATTTAAAAATTCTCTCTCCCCAGCAGTACAAACTTGGGGCTGCGCAACCGCTTTGTGGAAAAGCCTCCTACCTTTATATACAAAAAGCTATTGACCTGGCTATTGACAAGCAGGTAGATGGGGTAATTACAAACCCCATAAACAAGGAATCGCTGCGGATGGCAGGTATCAATTTCCCGGGTCACACCGAGATATTTGCACAAAGAACTAACAGTAGCGACTACTCAATGCTTTTTCTTTTAAGAAATGTGGGCGTTGCTCATGTTACCACCCATTGTTCGTTGAGGGAGGCGATCGGTCTGATTTCAAAACAGAGGGTATTAAAAAATATTCATCTTCTGAACAGGGCCATGAAAGGCCTGGGTGTCTCTGTTCCCAGAATAGCGGTTGCAGGCTTAAATCCTCACGCGGGAGAGAATGGTCTTTTTGGAGATGAAGAGATAATCCAAATCAGTCCTGCAATTCAACAGGCTTCAAAAGAGGGGATTGTAGTGTCTGGCCCCTACCCTCCGGATACCGTTTTCATGCGGGCTTTCAGAGGAGAATTTGATGGTATAGTGTCGATGCTTCACGATCATGGATTTGTTGCGTTGAAGAGTATGGATTTTGAACATGGAGTCAACATTACCATAGGTTTGCCTATAATCAGGACATCGGTTGGACACGGAACCGCCTATGATCTGGCCGGTAAAGGTTTAGCCTCTGAGGAAAGCCTTAAGGCAGCTCTAAGAGCTGCCAGTTTGCTTTGTAAAAACAGGCGGGAAAAACAATAATCTCACCTTGCTGATGTCAAATATTAAAAATCCAGTAATTCAACATCAAAGATAAGAGTTGCATTAGGAGGGATAATGCCACCTGCTCCGCGAGCTCCATAACCCAGCTCTGGTGGTATGATTAAAAATCTACGCTCTCCTTTGGACATATCCAGCAGTCCCAGATCCCATCCTTTAATTACCATCCCCACACCAACTTCGAATTCAAAAGGCTCGTTACGGTCTCTGGAACTGTCAAATTTAGTTCCATCGGTGAGCATTCCCGTGTAATGCACTTGTATTCTGGATCCCTGAGTCGGTTTTTCTCCATTTCCTTCTTTTTGTACAATGTATTTGAGTCCATAAGGAGCAGTAACCGCTTTTGAAAGGAGATCTTTGTAAAAAGCATCCTTTTTTTCGTTTATTTTTTTAACCATGGAATCGAAACTTTCCTGATCAGATTTGAAGTTTTTTGCATCCTGGCCTACCCTGATAATTTTCACCGATTTTATGGTATCATTTGCAGCAATTTTATTTACTACATCCATTCCCTCTATCACTTTACCAAAAACCGAATGACGGTTATCAAGATGAGGAGTAGCAGACAGGGTGATAAAAAACTGACTTCCATTTGTATTAGGACCGGCATTTGCCATGGAGAGAATTCCTGCAGCATTGTGTTTTAGATCCGGATGAAATTCATCAGGAAAGGAATATCCAGGACCTCCGGTACCATTTCCTCTGGGGTCCCCTCCTTGAATAACAAACCCTGGCACCACCCGATGAAACTTGAGACCATCGTAAAACTTCTCATTTCCTTTGGAAGTTTTGATAGTTCCCTCTGCCAATCCTACAAAATTAGCTACAGTCAGAGGTGCTTTCTGGAACTCTAAGGAGACGACGATTTTCCCTTTGGAAGTGTTTATTTCTCCATACAGTCCATCCGGGTAATCGGATGCACAGGAGAGTACCATACAAAGAATAGTCAAGATAGCTTTTCCTTTCATATTATTAGTTAAACTCCTTAATCCCAATCAAAAGGTGATTTAAATGGTTCTACGGAACCATCATCTTCTTCTTTAGCTTTTTTAAATTTCATTTCAATTTCGGCTTTTCTTCTGGCTTCCTCCTCTTTGGCTTTTTGGAATTTGTCATCCCATGCGACTCCCTTTTTTTGTGCCTGTAAAAATTGTTCAAGGCTGGCTTTGGGATGGTCTGCGGATTTATGATCAACCACCTTTAATGTTGCTGGGTCGATCCATAGAGTACCTTTACACATTGGACATTTGATTTCAAATAGACTCATATTGACACTCCTGTTTTTAGCCCTGGCTAACTGAAAAATACATCATGACTGTTAAAAGAATAATACTCAACCGACCTAAAAATCTGAAGGCAAATTAAAAGAGAACTTTTTTTGAGCGCAAGGTCTTTAATTTGCAGGAAAATTTTAAAAACAACAGCGAAAAGGAGTAAAATGATTAATTTCATTGATAACGAGATTTGTAATCAATTATTTATGAATAAGGGTAACGCAGATTTTTTATATAAAGCGCTTAAATATGAATAATGAAATGCCTTTTGAAGGGTATAAAGAACTAATCCAGATTCCCTTACAGCAAGACCAGGGTTCACTGGATCTAATAAAACAGATCTTTATACAACTACATTCCAGTCAGCCAAACCCCTTTGGAATGCTTTTACAAAAGCTTACCGGCAAAGCATTTTCCAGTCGGGAGGCAATAATCCACTGGCGTCATATTTTAGAAAACAAGAAAGGTATGGAGCAGAAGTTGGGCCGCACGGTAGGAATCCAGATCGCTGCCATGGATTATTTTGCCCAGCAAAACGCTTCCCAGGAGGTTCTCTTTCAAACCCTGGAAAAGCCAGTTGAAACACCGGTAAGCAAACCAGAAGAAGAATGGATCGAGAGAGTCTACACGCCTGGATATCATCTGGAAAAACTCAAGGAAGAGATTTTAAGGTCCAAAAGATATAAGCATGCACTGTCGGCAATACTGCTGGATATCGATGAATTTCGCAGGATTAATGATCTGCTCTCTCATAAAATGGGCGATCAGGTCCTTACAGTCATCGTAAAAATCATTAAAAAGACGATTCGCAATGTAGATATCCTCAGCCGTTACTCAGGAGACCGTTTTCTTCTTATTCTGCCTAACACTAACAAGAGAGAAGCGATGGAACTTGCAGAAAGATTGCGAAACAATGTTCATGAACGGACAAAACGTCTCGAAGGGTTATCTGGTGGAGTGACCATTACTCTTTCAGTTGGGCAATGCAACAAAGAAGACTCCTCTAACGCATTTTTAAAACGGTTGGAAAGTACATTACTGGAGGGCAAAAAGAAGGGGCGTAACAAGGTATATGTCCTCTCCTAGATAAATTCGCTATCAACTCTGTTTTTTTTAGGTGATAGTGATTCTCTTTATTTTCAAAATGACATTATTAATATTATATTATACGGAACTACCCGTATTTTCTGAAATTAATCCATGCAGAGGCAAAAGATATGGATATTGGCGGAAGGGAAAAGAAACAGTATCATATCATTGATATTGTTGGTAAGATCGATCGGCTTAAAGATTCGATTGTGTTGAAATCCTATATTAACACGTTACTGGAGAAAAACAGTTACTTTATTGCCATGAATCTGGCTCAAGTGACTTATCTGGATAGTGGCGCATTGAATGTGTTAATATATTGTCACAATACTCTTAAAAAAAAGGGCGGAAATCTGGTTCTGATCGAACCAAACGAATATGTGCGTGATGTGCTTGAAGTTGTGGGGCTTAACAAATTAGTAAAAATTTTCTCAACTGAAGAGGAGTTTGAACATGAACTTCAAAACGCTTAAATGGCTTTTTGCTACCTGTATAGTTCTTGCCGGTTGTGGCTCTCAGGAACTCATTAAACCAGATCAGACTCAAATCGATGCCTATATTCAAGTTCATCCTGATCTTCCAGAAAAGGATAAATCCTGCATCTATGACGGACGTTTCGAAATTGGTATAAAACAGGAAACACTGTTCTTTCTGTTAGGTGAACCCCCTATTATCGAAAAAGTTCAACAACCTTGGGCTTTGCAGGAAAAATGGATCTATAAAAAGGGTAACAGCAAAGTCTTTATAATTGAAGACAAACATGTGGTTGGGATTCTGGAAGAAGAATAATTTTACTTTGATAAATCAAATTGGCGGGTTAACCCGCCAATTTTTTAGCGAATCGTTATTCCCCCTGTGTCAGTTTATTGTCAGCCCCTGACTCGCTTAATTTTTTTCTTCCTTATTTATCAGAGCTTTACCAGGAAAAAGCTGTATGCACACTCTTGATATCGTCTTTTCAGTCTTTGCTCTGATATTTGTTACCATCGGAATTAAACGCGGCTTTATCGGCGAAGTAATCCGACTCGCTGCTATGATTGGTGGTTTTCTGGGTGCCTTCTTGTACTACAATGACTTTTCTGTCCTGATTCAATTCATTAAGCTGCCTTCATACATCAGAAATGCAGTATCTTTTACCATTCTGTATGTAACGATTGTCCTTTCATTTCTTACGCTTGGATGGTTCATCAAGAAAGTAGTCCATCTGACCTTGCTGGGATGGCTGGATAGATTGCTTGGAGCTGTGCTGGGTTTCCTAAAGACTGTTTTACTTGCCTGGATAGTGTGTCTCTCCATTTCTACTTTCAATCAAACAGAAGCCAATTTCAATAAATCAGTTGTTTTCCGCGCCTTCAAGAGCCTGCCCGCGACCATGAGGCTTACAGAATTAACTAATACCCGCAATCACTTGAGAAAACTCATAGATCCAAACTACAAAGAAAAAGTAAAAAACAGAGTTGAAAAAGTTAAACCAACCGTGCTACAATAGAAACCATTAGTGAACTGGAATATTAAAACGGAGCTAAGTTTTTGATTTATCTGTTCAGTATATGCCTGGGGCTGATATTGGGATCATTTTTTAATGTATTGATCTGGCGGATCCCCCGTGAAGAATCTATCCTCTGGCCTCCATCTCATTGTCCATCATGTGGCAATGCGATAAAACCCTGGGAAAATATCCCTGTAATAAGCTTCCTTTTTCTGCGCGGCAAATGCAGTAATTGTAAAAAGAATATTTCCTGGGTGTACCCATTCATCGAACTGATGACAGCAATTTGCTCTTTTATAATATGTTTTTTTCTATTTAAACAAGACATCTCCAATCTTAGCTGGTTTAGTTTTCCACCTTTAATACTGCAATATTTATTCCTCCTGCTAATGCTTCCGGTAGCGGTGATAGATATAAAGCATTACATAATCCCGGATAGGTTCACCTTGCCTTTAATAGTTTGCGGTTTTCTAATCTCATTTCTCCCCGGCGATATCACCCCTATCCAGTCACTGGCAGGAATTCTATTGGGCGGAGGCACTCTATATCTGATAGGATGGATTGGAACTGCAATACTAAAGAAAGGTGATGCAATGGGATTTGGCGATGTCAAACTTATGGCAGCAACCGGAGCAATCTTCGGAGCCAAAATTTCTCTGATGAGTATTGTTTTCGGCGCATTTTTTGGATCAGTAATAGGTTTAACACTAATTGCCTGTAAAAAACTTGATCCTGATCATCATATCCCCTTTGGACCGTTTCTGGGAGCTGGAATTTGGCTTTCGATAATGGCTGGAGATCTCATTCTAAAAACTTATTGCACCTATATTGAAAAAATCACCTCTTTTTAAAGTCTGCATTTCATACAAATGTTCATCATTCGAGTAATCGTTTGAATTCACTGAATTCATTTTTCAACAGATCCAATTCCTGTCGCATCTGTTTCACTTCCTGCTCAAGATCAGTCAAACGGTCTGCAGTGGTATTTTTAAATACCGGAGTTTCTTCAACCACAGAAGCTGATGATTCCAACGAGTCAATAATCCTGGTTGAAAACAGATGGATAAACCGGGGTTCCTTCTTTCCAGGCTGACGTGGCAGTTCCTTAACAAACGGCCCATCTTCCCGCGATATCAACTCTTTCAGAGTTTCTTCAACCTCTTGAAGATTTGAAAAAGAGTACATCCGCTCGGTTCTTCCCTTTATTTCGCCGGCAGTCTGAGCACCTCTGAGCATCAGTACGCAAAGAATCGCTGTCTCAGCCTTAGAAAAAGTAAACAGGCTTCTTATATTATGTTCAAATTTAGGCACTCTGCCACCAGCGGTAGAAAGCTGCCATGCCAGTTTTTTATCCCTTAAGGACGATAGCGCTTCTGATACTTCATCTTCAGTAAGGTTCATAACCGGTTCGCGATTTGATTTCTGATTACATGCAGCCATTAATGCATTCAAACTCAGGGGATAGTATTCAGGGGTAGTTATCTCTTTTTCGATTAGAGCTCCCAGCACGCGCAACTCCTGCTCGTTAAGATCAATATCCATTTTCCAAGTCCTTTCTGAGGTCATACATTTAAATGTCTGAGATTCTTTTAATATAATTGGAGATAGTGACTTAAGAAATATCTGGTACCTTCTTGGTGCAAATTATGATTTGATCACTAACATTATTCTGTTTTTTCACTTTCACTTAATGTATGATTAAATGAGGATGGCAGATTCATACAAAGGAATGATTCAATAGAACCCTTTAACAGGAGCAACTTATGCATATCATCGCTGCACTGACCCTGTCTCTATTAGTCGTATCAGCGCCATTTGCTCAGAGTTCCAAGGTCTCCACTGTTCAGCCCAAAGCAGATACTGCTAAAAAAGAAGAACCAGCACCAAAATCAAACCTAACCATCAGCAGAGCTGCGATTGCCCTGAATGTAAAAGACCTTGAACCTGAAAACTTGGGCGACACTTTCCCTTCAGAGGTTCGTCGTCTATTCTGTTTCACCCAGATAAAAGGCGCAGCCGGCCCAGAAGAAATACAGCATCGATGGTATTGGAAAGACGAGCTAATGAGTACAGTCTCCTTAAAGATAAATTCAGGAAATTTCCGTACATATAGTTCCAAATCGATACCAATAGGTTTAAAAGGAGACTGGCGGGTATATATAGTAGATTCCAAAGATGAATCGATTCTGGGCACAGTAAATTTTATCACTCAATAATTTCTTGTTCAAAATTGAGCTTCTTTTGTTAGAAGCTCAATTTTTTTCTATTCTGCAGAAACGTTTCCAATTCCTTTTCACTGTGAAGTTTAACCAATTCTTTGTTATCCACCAATAGCGTCACAGGTTCATTTATCTGAATATTTTTCAGCAGATTCCAGTGTTTTCCTATTTGGTTCATCTCTGAACTGGCATGAATGGAAACAGAATCGGCATCCAAACCGGCCTTGCTGCAGATCTCGAGCCAAAAAGAGCTGCCAGGTGATTTGGCATATTCTTTCAGATAATGTAAATATTTTTGAGCATCAAATTTTGCCACTGCCAACCACCTCGCAGCTTCCTCAATCCGAAACCACTGTTCAGTTCCCCGCATTGATGTCGATGGGTCATGAAAAAAAGCAGGCAGGATCTGGCTGTTCTGTAATATTGTTGTATCAGATAGAAAACTGTCCAATATCAATTGAATCTGTGGGAAAAAAGGATCGATAAACAGAGTCATCTCTCCCTTCTTTGGGCTACGCTTTATCAGATAATTCCTGCTGACTATGCCATCTTTAAAGATCAGGCTCCCGTTTTTTTCTATCAGACCACTCTCCACAGAAGTAAAGTTATAGGCCTGCTTAACTTCTCTGGAAAAAAGATAGAATGGAAGAGCATCCGGATTGAATTTGCTTATAATCTGTTTTCCGTCTGCAGAACCCAAAGTAACGACATTTACCTTTACGCCAGGGAACAGTTCCTCAGTTGTTGCAATAATTGTTTTTTCGGGATGCTGGAAAGTGGAATCTGCTACCAGAACCGTAAATGTAAATGGTACTGCATCCTGAAACACACATTTTTTATTCTCATTGCATCGCCCGATTTTACCCTTCTTTTTACAGTCACTGTCTTCAAAACACTCAGGAAGCTTTCTGCATTCAGCGTATGAACCATCTATCTTATCACAGTGAAATTTGGCCAGGCGGTCTCTAGTTATTTGCATTTCCAGGGGAGTATTGTTAAGCATCAAGGTAGGTGAAGCCTTTATATTAAGTCTGGATGACCTCTGATAATGAGAAGTCAGCTCCAGCCGTCCCTTTAAGTTAATCCACTTCTGAATCTTCTCCATATCAATTTTCATCTTTTGCAGTATGGATGCGGTAGGAACGAATGATTTACTTCGCAGCTCCAGAAATTCCAGCCATCTCTCTGGGTAATTATGCTTTACCGCTAACCATATCTGCTCATCTTCGACTTCCTCTTTGCCATGAAGTGAGCTCAGAGCAGTATCGTTTTCCACACTGCCTATAAATTGAATGTTCCAATCGTTTTTTTTGAACACTTTCACAAATTCAACAAAGGAGCTCAGAGCCTGAATCCCGTAAGGACATTGACTCATGATGTACAGATCATACACCGGCCTGGATTCTACCTTTTCTGCTTTAAGAAATGAGACAATTGAACTGTCATCAGGTACCTGCAAACCTACATGCAGCCATTTTTTTCTGTTAATCTCAAGCTTACCTTCTCTGAGATCCCATTCTGCAAAGGAAAGGCTCTTTCCCTGAAACCCAAACTGCATCACCGGTGTTTTGCCTGTCAACAGAACAGGATTCTGGTCCGATTTGCGGTGGCCATTAACTATTATATCGCATTCAGGGAAAGAATCAGCCAATGCTTCTGATTTTTCCTGTCCAAGATGAGAAAGGATAATCTGATAATCAGAACACTCAACGATCTCCTGCCAGATTCTGGAAAGCGATTTAAATGGATCACCAACAGTAACTGTGGTATCAGTGGAGAAAAGTTTTTCATTTGTAGTCAAACCGGTAACTGCGAATGTTTTGCCTCCTTTTTTTACCAGAACATAAGTAGAGGCAAGCGGTTTTCCTTTTTTTGTAAAAAGATTTGCAGAAACAAGTGGGAGTCCGGCAGCTTTGGCCTGTTTTACAATCCATGCACCACCATATTGCAATTCCTCATCACCAATAGCTGCTGCATCATAACCGATTGCAACCATTCCCCTGATAGTAATGATAGTACGAAGCGAGTCACCTGCTCTTCCCTCTGAATAGGAATCATATATTCCACCCGCGGAAAAACCACCGGCATCCAGTAGAAGAAAACTATCCCGTTTTCCTGTCGATTTGATTACAGTAGATCGTTTGAGTAAACCACCACCCGGATCCTGGTAGCAGTCACAAGCTTCGATCATACCATGCGTCTCTGCACCGGCAATTATTTGAATACTGGTATCATGCTCAGCCGTAACTGTAAGCGCAGTCAGACAAAAAACCATTACTGATAATCGAAATATCGACCACATCAGGCACATCCTTCCGATTGGTTAACTTGCATATAAAAACTGATATCATAATACAGCATCTGTGCCGATAACAGCAGGGAGGTACTGGTAAACAATGCAGCGTCCTGCAGTTGAGTATTGTAACTGGGTGAAAATACTGGGTAATTAATCGGTCTTAACAATAAAGTAGCCTTTCTTCCCTTTCTGCAGCAGAATATACTTGCTGTTAATCAAAAATGATGTGTTTATGAGAGTTGCCGGATCGGTTACTTTCTCTTTATTAATCGACAAACCACCCTGAGAGATCATCCGTCTGGCTTCACCTTTGGATGAGAACATCCCTGTTTTAACTGACGCTATATCTAAAGCAGTTATACCGGATTCAAGTTCGGTTTTGCTTATGACAGTTTGCGGGACGCCTTCGAAAACTGAGAGAAAATCCTGTTCAGAGAGATGTCGCAGCATTTCAGCTGTTCCTTTGCCGAATAAAATCTCTGATGCTTCGATTGCCCTCAGATAATCATCATGTGAGTGCACCCGGGTGGTTATATCCTTTGCCAAAGCTTTCTGCATTGCCCGTTCATGAGGAGCCTGCTTGTGTTCCTGTTCAAGATTTAAAATCTCATTTTGTGACATTAAAGTAAAGATTCTAAGCAAACGGGGAGCATCCTCATCTGTGACATTAAACCAATACTGGTAAAATTTATAAGGTGAAGTCAGTTTTGGATCGAGCCAGACGCTCTCCCCTCCTTCTGTTTTTCCAAACTTCTTTCCATCTGCCCTGGTAAGCAGAGGGCAGGTCAGAGCGTATACCTCACCAGATTCTTTGCGACGGACTAACTCTGTGCCGGAAGTGATATTGCCCCATTGATCCGATCCACCTATCTGCAGTATGCAGTTTTTATGGGCATAAAGCCAGCAGAAATCATACGCCTGCAGAAGTTGATAGCTAAACTCAGTATAAGAGATCCCATTTTCCCACCGGTTTTTAACAGAATCCTTTGAGACCATGTAATTAACAGTCAGGTACTTGCCCACATCCCGCAAAAACTCAAGAAAACCCATATCCTTAAACCAGGAATAATTATTTACGATTTCTGCGGCATTATTACCGGAGAAATCCAGAAATTTTTCCAACTGTCCTTTAATACATTCCTGATTGAAAGCGACTTGTTCACTGGAGAGCAGTTTTCGTTCTTCCGATTTTCCTGAAGGATCACCAATCATCCCGGTTGCACCTCCGACCAGGGCAATGGGTTTATGGCCACATCGCTG
>JAAYPC010000314.1 GCA_012519985.1 Fibrobacter sp. | reverse complement strand
TCAATATCATACAAATGTCCAAATGCCAGTTTTCCGAAATATCGTAATGCAATAATTCGCCCTGCTACCTTCACATCTTTGGTACCATCAGGAAGCTTCGATGCCTCACTCAACCGGTGCGTACGTTCGAAACGCTCTAAATAGGGGTGATATCCAGCCTCCTTAAGTTGAGGAACCTTATCAAGACGAACCTTCATCTGCTCATGTAAATCAGTTTGAGTATCCACAGATCCAATCTCCAAATATTAAATTCAAGGACTCCGGCTTATTACAGGGAAAAAACAGTAAGTACAAATACGTATCACATCGACGGTTATTTCTTTTCCAAAAACAGCCAGTTTCAGCAAACCGCTTAAAATAGTTCATTTATCCGAAATTTCAAAACAGGATTATTCACAAATTAACTCTGATTTCGAAGCTATAAACCACATAACCTAACTTTTTTTAGGGATTTGGGACAAACTGTTCCTTTTTGAATTTTCTTTTTTAATAAAAGTGAACAAAACTATTGATATCTGAACAGATATAAACGATCTTATTATTTGATTTATTTAGTTTTAGGTTGCTACTCTGTCCATTAGGTGATCTAAAATTTCTTTCTTCTGAATTTCGCTCAAATCCATTCAGGAGGCATCTTTTGTTAAAATCATTTTTAATGGTGAGCGCCATGGCCACAATATGCAATTCTGCAAGCCTGATCTCTCCGGATAATCCCAATCTTCAATATTTTGGCAGATTCGACTTTTCAAACCCTTCAGAGGCAGCTTTTGATTGGCCGGGAGTCTATATCAGGGCAGCATTTCAGGGCACTTCCTGTAAAATCATCCTTAAGGGAAATGATTTTTTCGATGTTTTGATAGATGATAAACCGGTCGCGGTAATCAAATCCAGTTCCCAAACCGATACTATTATCGCTGCTAATGGACTTGAGGATAAAACTCATCAGTTGCTCCTTAAAAAACGTTCCGAATCCAGTTCTCCCTCCTTTTTCCAAGGTCTAATATTGGATAGCGGAAAAGCACTGATCCCCCCACCTTCCCCACCTGCCCGCAAAATTGAGTTTATCGGTGACTCCTACACAGCGGGTTTCGCAAGTGAATACAACTCAAGAGAATGTCCACCTGACAAAGCAGATTCCATCATCATGAGTTATACAAATACCAATAAGGCATTCGGCCCCCAGGTCGCCAGCCATTTCAATGCCCAGTACCAGATCAATGCTATCTCTGGCAGAGGCTTGGTTCGTAACTATAATGGATTGAATCCGGGCAAAGAGCTTCCTTTCTACTATGAAAAAGCCCTGCTTTCATCCGATGATAAAATCTGGGATTTCTCTAAATGGAAAGCAGATGTGGTAGTGATAGGCATAGGGATTAATGATTTCCAGGCTGATCCACCCTATGCCGATAGTGTCAGGTTTGATTCTGCATATGTTCAATTGTTAACAAAGCTGCGTAAGAGCTATCCCGGGGTAAAATTTATCTGCTGTGCAACAAAGGTTTGGCCAACAGATGCCCTGATACCACGCATTAAAAGTATTGTGGAAAGTCAGAAAAAACGAGGGCATAAAGATATCTGGTATTATGAATACGCAACCGAAAACAATGCTCTTTATGGTCATCCGGGAATCAAAGATCACCAAAACATCGCTGAAGGACTTATTCCGGTTATTGCCGAAGCAACTGGCTGGAAAAAGTAGCTAGTGATTTCATTTTTGATTCGATATTATATTAGCCGAGGTAACTTGTGAGAATGCTTCGAAAACTTAATTCACCCATTATGGAAATGAGATGAAAAGTATATGTGTTTACTGCGGTTCCAGTGCCGGAACCGATATGATTTACCGTAAGACAGCAATTGATCTGGGAAAAGCGCTTGCCCATTACAACATCAGACTGATTTATGGAGGTGGAAGAATTGGGCTGATGGGTGAACTGGCAGACTCTGTTCTTAGTAACGGCGGAGAAGTGACAGGTATCATTCCTCGATTCCTGTATGAAAAAGAGGTCGCCCATACTGGTCTTACCAAACTCAAAGTAGTAGAAACGATGCACCAGAGAAAATCCACCATGATAGAAGAAGCCGATGGCTTTATTACTTTGCCAGGTGGCTTTGGAACTCTGGATGAAACTTTCGAGGTAATCTCCTGGGGACAACTGCAACTGCATCAGAAACCCTGTGCATTTTTTAACATACAGGGATATTACGATGAGCTTAAGAATTTCATTGAAAAAGCCATAATGGAGGGCTTTGTTGATAAAAAATATAAGCAGCTATTCTGTTTTGAAAGCAATCTGCTGAATATCATGGATTTTTTCTCCACTTATATTCACCCATTCTCAGACAAGGCCGCAGAAGCTTTGAATGATCAAAGCAAAACTGTGCATGATTAAATCGGCACAAATATCAGGACAATACACTTTAAAAAGAAAATCTTTCCCAGTAGATATTTTTTGAGGCGATACCGCTACTTTTAAGCTCTTTAATTACACTCTTTCTCATCAAATCCGGTCCGCAGATATAAACAACAGTATTCCTTATTTCTTTCTTTCTGATCAGCGGTTCCAGAATGGATCTGTCGATTCGACTTCCCCCGGTAATTGCATTGACCGATCTGGTAACTATCGGTACAAAAAGAAACATGCTGTTTTTTGATTCGATGCGAGTGAAAAGATCCCGGTAAATCATCTCCTCAGCAGTTCTGGTACTCCAGATCAGAGTCAATGGTGTTTTTATACCGGCGAAATCCCACTCAGAAATAACAGAGAGAAATGGTGTAATACCAATTCCACCTGCAATGAATATATGATGTCTTCCGTCCTGCTCAGGTGTAAACACCCCGTATGGACCGTCAAAAAGGATCTTTGTCCCTGATGAAATCTCTTTTAGCTTTGAAGTGTAATCTCCCAGACTCTTTACAGTTATAGCCAGTTCATCTGTTCCAGGCTGTGATGAGATAGTAAACGGGTGCTCCTCTTTACTGTACATCTTCGATATAATGCTGAAATAGCCAAATTGTCCTGCCCTGTATTTAATGGCAGTACCTTTAGTATGATGCATCCGGATTTCCACTATCTCACTGGTTAACTGATTAACCTCTGTTACTGTCAGCGCTCTTCCAGAAACAAATTTCCTGACGAATTTATGATAAATGAAAAATGAAATACTTGTTAAAGCCCAGATATTTAACAAAATTATCCGTGAGTTATTCTCCTGAGTCGAAGAAGCCAGAAAAGCGTGTATCGCAGCAAAAAAAGCAGCCACAACTGAGAAATTATGGAAGACTTTTACTTTGGAATAGTCAGGATTCAGCCGGTTTGCAGCGCCTTTTCTAATAGCTTTTATCCAGCCAGAGATAAATGGGATAATACTTGCCATAAACAGTAATGTCAGAATAATGACAACTAAAAAGAGAATTGAAGCAGAGATTCCGGACAGAGTCTGAATTGTAATGTTATAACCGTAAATCTGCTTGAATATGAAATGAGCTGTCACAGCAAGCATGGCACTCAGAGCCAGATAACCATGGAAAAGTAGAGCCTTGTCATGGCCGAATAATCGATCAAAATAGCGGATTCTGGAACTGATGATCAGAGTATTAAAGAAGTAAACGTATCCGGTAAGCCCCATTACCATTCCCATAGAATAGCTGTGGAAAAAAGAGTACCAATTACCCCAGAAATAAAAGAAAATGGGGATAAGAGGACTGGCAATGGTAAAACTGATCCAGAATATTTTTTCGACTATTCTGCTATTCATCAGATGATGGTGATTCCTGAGTAGAAGCAAGCCGTTTCTTAATCATTTCCACATACTTTGCAGCAAGTTTTTTTACATCTCTCTTTGTTGAAGCAGAAGTCACAGCATCCACAGGCGCTTTAACTTTCCAATTGCTTGTCTGAGTAGTATGCAGAATTGTTATTGGCCAATAATTTTCATTTTTCTTGATCCATTCACTTATCCAAGGCCTGAGTATCGAATTTACTCCCGAATTGCTGATAAAAATTGCTCCATAATTTGCAGGATCTTCCTTATCGAGTGCACCATTTGAATGCTCAATGACCACATATTCGATGGAATTTTTTTTAAGGATCGCGGCCATCTCTTTAATTAAAGCAGCTTTAAATTCGGTCTGTTCATAGGCCAACAGCACTTTTTGCTTTTTAACGCTGATGGTACTATCCTGTGCATAAATACTAAATCCAGATATCAAAACAAAAGTGAATACAAAAAGAGATCTGATCATTAAAAATTTCCTCTCCGATATCAATAACGTTTACATACCATTTTTATTACTCTTCCTCTTCCATGCCATTGAGGAAAAGATCGATATCACTTTGCAGCAGCTCATAATAATTCTGAAAACCTTGTGGTGAAAAGCTTCCAAAATACCAGGCCTTGTACACTGCATATTCATCCAAAGCAACAAATGAACCGGCACGGGTCTCCTGGTTAAGCATATTAATGATAGAAAGCAAGGTGGGATCTTCAGGATTATAGCTCTCAGCCCCCTTGAAAGCAGTAGAGAACATAATCCCGTTATTCTCTTCACTGAGGGCAAGCCAGACTTTCTCAGGATGTTCAAAAGTGTAGACACCTTCATCAACAGTTTCGGTATACCCGATTTTTGCCAAATGCACCCTGATCGGTATCAAATTGCTATTTTCAGCCATTGTCTGTCCTTTCTTGATTTCTTCCCATCCATTAAATTTTGCCAGCAACCTATTATTAGTTTTTCTATTTCCTATCCGTAACTACTCGGGTATCTGGTGGCAAAAAGAGCAGTTGCCTATTATACTAATATATTTTCCATCGCGATTTAAAACCCTGTAAATATTTTGTTCTATTACTAACATGTTTAATTCTTACAACAAAAATTACAGTGAAGTCAATCAAGCATCAGGGTGCTTCTGTTTCTTTTCCCGATTCTATGAGAAAAATACTCAAAATGCAGGAGTCTGTCCAATGAGTGATCAAGAGGATACCAGATGGGTTTTGCCTCAGAAACTTCGGTGCCAGATTTCAGCCAAAGATACCTGCTTCTATAATAAAAGGAACTGAAATTGGATTTGCAGCCTCTCCACCAGGTCACATGTATCACCAATAAACAATGATATTTATCCAACAAACGAATTTCTTTGATCAACAAACAACAACGCTTATTAAACAAACAACAATGTTAGTTCAATAAACACAATTCATCTTTAAACAAACAACAATGTTA
>JAAYPC010000313.1 GCA_012519985.1 Fibrobacter sp. | reverse complement strand
GCTTTGGCTAAAACAAACGATAAAAAATCGAAAAAGAAGGACTTTTACACTCAATGGGGGACATCTATTGTGGTCTGTGGCAACACTCAGGTCGCCTTGATCTGGACAAAGGAGATGCATGACCATGTATCTCCTTTTTATCTCACGTATCGGACTGCTTAGATGCTTTTTTTCACACTAAAAGCTTCACTCAATGCCTCTCCAGGAAGCCTCTGCCAGAAGATTCTGCTTTTCCCGGGATGCTTCCCGGTTATGCATACTCTCCGGATGCGCACTGGTAAGCTCTATGAGCCGTTCCCATGACTGAAGTGCCACTTTGAGGTTTTCTGAAGTAGGATCATTTCTGAATATGGCAGTCAGACTTCTGGATCGGTATAACTGTACTTCCCGTCCTAATATCCTTTTATCCAGAAACTCCGATGGGTATGATTCTGCATTGAAAAGATTGTCCAGAGTGTTTGAATATTCTTTTCTGCCGAAAAAATATCTGGCTTTGTGAAAATAGTACTCTCCATCGGCTACTTCTTTGGATGACAGAAGATCTCCCAGCTCATCACCACTTCTGCCCAGAGCTCTGAGCTTATACATGAATACCTCTTTTGAGTCAGCCAGATCAGGTGGCAGATTTTCGATGAGCTTGAGCATATCCTCGTAGTTACGGGAAGCCCACTCTTTGCGCAGGCTGTTCATCAGGTCCGCCTGATCACTGCTGATCTCCGGTGCATAAAACTGAGATGGTGCAGTACCCACCTTATTCACATCTTTTCTCTGAAATCTGGTTTTGTTCAGAGATGGACCCGGTGGAAGCAGCGAGGCCGATTTATGAGAGTCAAGCCAGTCTTTAAAAGGTCCTGAAGGGATCATAGGACTGACTTTATTGATAAATGATGTAGGGAGACCGCCTTTTTCATTTATACTGGAGCTGCTTATCAGAATGATTGCAGCAAGCAGTGCTACAACCAGGCCACTGGCATAGAGAAGTGCAGTATGAGTCAGAATCGTAGGGCGGGGGAGCACAAAAGGTTCGTTGTGCTTTCGCTGATTAACATATAACTGGATGGCGCTTTCGGGAGTAAGTGTGGTTTGCTTACTATGCATTTTTTCCAGTTGTTTTCTGACACTGAGCGCATCAGTTGGCCTTTTTTCTTTATCATAAGAGAGACATTGCTCGATCAGTTCAATAAATGGCTGAGGAAGTGATCTGTGCGCTTTTTTCAGATTGACATGGATGTTTTCCCGACGAAGCTTCATCACCTCTTCCGGGTTTGTGCCAGGAAAAACCTTTGAACCTGATGCCAGCTCATACAGAAGACATCCAACAGAGAAAATGTCCGACCGTTCATCGGGATTGGTATTGCCAAGCAAAAGCTCAGGTGGGCTATACTGAGGCGAGCCCACTTTGGATGGAAACTTACCCTGTTTTGCATCATCTAAAGGGGTAGAAAGCCCGAAGTCCATTATCTTTAATGTTCCTGAGAGAGACAGTATTATGTTTGAGGGCTTAAGGTCCAGATGAAGCAGACCCTTATGCTCGGTCTTTTCCAGTTGAAATTTGCAGGTGTGCAGATACTCCAGTGCCTTGCAGATCATTATTCCGGTTGCAGTGCATAAACCAAGAGGAAGGGGCCCGAATTGAGAAACCATCTCATTAAGGGTATAGCCACTTATCTTTTCCATTTCGATGAAAGGGAGTTTTTGCCACTGCCCCAGGCTATGAACTATGGCTATATTGGGGTGATTCAGTTGTACTCCAATACTGAATTCCTTTATAAAATGCTCATAACTTGCCCGGGTATTTGTTGGCTTAAGCAGCTTGACCGCTCTTTGTATGCCTAATTGTTTGTTACAGATCTCATATAGAACTGCAGTTCCACCCTCACCTAATATTCCAGTTATGATCCCTGAACCGATAGGTGTTGGTTGTTTTCCATCTGGTAGAATTGGTGGTTTGGGGCCAGATGACTTTTCCTGAAGACCGGAGGTTTCAATTTCCGCAGTTTGCATATAATCTCTTTCCCGTTGGGACTGCCTGTTGGTTGTTTCCTGCAATATGCGTGCCGTGATACGGCCCAGGGTGCGTTTCAGAAAATGACCCGGAGCAGTTTCCATAAATACCTCTATAATAAGATAGCTGTAATCGGGATAACAAACACAAAGTTTCGTCTATCCAGTTATAATACGTTAATTAAATCGGATTGTCGAGAAAACAGATCCTTCCCTGATGCAGACATTACTTTAATGTTTAGTGATTAAAATATAAATTCGAGATTAAAAAAGTAACAGTGTTAAGCTTCCCTTTAAAATATCAGCCTCAAGCCGATCTAAAAAACTTATTTTCTATTAAATGTCTGTCCGAAAACTCCTTTTTTCTGCGACTTGCTGTTAAAAACGGACTTATCCGAAGCCTCTGTGTATTGCTATTTATTACAGCAGCTTCGACTTTCTATAAGCGCGCGAACCCATTGCCTGGTTTTGCGCCTCGAAGAAAGGACAGTTTCCAGAGAGATATTACATAATTTACACCATTTTCTGAAAAAAGGGATAACTACTTATGAACAATAAAGTTCGGGTTCGTTTTGCCCCTTCACCTACCGGCTATCTTCATGTGGGTGGAGCCAGAAGCGCTCTTTTTAATTATCTTTTTGCACGTCGGTATAACGGAAAATTTATTCTTAGAATAGAGGACACTGACCGGAGTCGCTTTGTACAGGATGCTCTTCAGGAGATCTTCGACAGCCTGAAATGGCTTGGACTCGAATGGGATGAAGGACCGCAGACCGGGGGTGACCACGGACCCTACATTCAGTCACAACGCACTGAAATATACCAGAATCACGCAAAAATTCTTCTGGAAAGCGGACATGCATACCGCTGTTTCTGCACCCCTGAGAGGCTGGCTCAATTACGCGCTGAACAGGAAAAAACAAAGCAATCTGTGGGTTATGACCGGTGTTGCAGAGAACTCACTGAAGAACAAATACAAAAAAATCTGGCAGACGGCATCCCCTATGTTATACGTTTCAAAGTGCCGCATGGAAGGACAATTGTTTTTGAGGATAAGATCAGGGGAGTGATCCAGTACAGCAGTGATATTCTGGATGATCTGGTTCTGATTAAATCCGATGGCTTTCCAACCTACCACATGGCTTCTGTAGTCGATGATCACCTTATGGAGATCACTCATGTGCTTCGTGGTGATGAATGGATCGCCTCCACTCCCAGGCATGTACTTATCTATGAAGCATTTGGATGGACACCACCGGTTTTCGCTCATCTGCCGGTAATCCTCTCTCCGGATGGTGGAAAACTCTCCAAGCG
>JAAYPC010000312.1 GCA_012519985.1 Fibrobacter sp. | reverse complement strand
GAAATTGATTTGTTCATAGAGAATTCCCCAAATTGTTTAAGAAGTTTATACTGATTACCTTGTTGTATCATTGCATGAAAAGATTCATACAATGGCTTCATTGAATCGAATAATCGATCTCGAAAAGCTGTTTAACTATCTGATGGATAGAAATGGATGTTATTGTTGAGCGTCCGGAGAAGTTTCGAAATGAATCGGATAGTGTTTCGATTTGCTGTGTGAATTTATTCAAAAAGCAAAGCATATCTGATTTTCCATACCGGATAACCCATCGTGCAGGCATCGCTGAGAGATCTCTGCTGTCCATCTTGTGGTCAGAAGAGGGCATTACTTTTAGTACACCGGTTGAATAGCGAGGTATTTGCTCCAGTTCCGCATCGACCCAATGGGTTTTTACGATTCCTAAACGACTGCGGATTTTCTTCCGATTTGATCGCAGTTTATTGGGAAAGCTTTGCCGTGCGGCATGGGAAACTGTGCGTGAGGCTGTCCTGGAAACCGGGGCACATTAAATGAAGGCTCCGGGAACCCAAAAAGAGCGCCTCAAAGTTAATATCCTGGAATTTTCCACCGAAGCGCAAGCGTAAGACTCGACATTTAACTCAACCTGCCCGCAAAATCTGCAATCAGCTACGATGAGCACTTTTTCAGAGACCAAAAATACGCTTCCAGAGAGAGGGAATGAATTGATTGCCGAAGGCTCAGAGAGCTCAGGGTTATAAAAAAAAGTTCTTTCAGAGTAAATAAGAGTTGCAAAGGACTTTTAATCCTAAAAACCGCTGCAGGTGGCGATGGAGAACCGTAAGATGTTGATGCAGAAAGGGTTGAAGATCTTGAAGGTTTTATCTACATGTGATAAGACCGAAAGAGCTGACCATGCAAAGAACTATAAGCAAAGTACAGTACGAAGTACTGGAATACCTTACATAGCAGAAGCGAAGTGACAATCCCTTTATGCGCAACAGATTACGTGTTATCCGCGCCAAGCTACTGCGGTTTTTAGGATAATAAACGGATGAAACCAAAAGTATAGAGTGGGAATAAATTCAGGACAAAAATGATTAACAGGTATATAGAAGCTCTGGCGTGATATACCAACCCAGACTGAAGGCCTGGCAGCACCCTGAAAAAAACAGTTTTTATTGGTAATATCTCCTGTTCAGTCTCTTGCACCTATAAATATTTTAAACTATTTTAAGTTTATACTGTTAATAGCTTTGTGCAAATAAGTGCGGAAAAGATTACGGAAATATGCTTCAGAATAAGAAATATGGACCAGACTGGGAACTTATCGGGGCACGAAAAATCTATTGTAATCTATACCGGCTTAAAATGACCGGCCGAGGAGGAAGCATGCAAAAAAGCAGGGATAAGAAGTGTTGGTGGTATACACACGCTACGGTATTCCTTTGAAACGCATCTTTTAGAAAACGGCGTTGATCTTAGATATATACAGGAACTTTCAGGTCTTTCCAGAAGTACGACTACGGAAATTTATACCCATGTAAGTTCTAATAAAATAGGGAAGATACGCATTCCGCTTGCATATCTTCTGGAAAAAAAAGCGACAGGGTATGGAATAAACGTACAGTGCAGATTGTATGAACTTTTTTTCGTACAATCGGAAGTT
>JAAYPC010000047.1 GCA_012519985.1 Fibrobacter sp. | reverse complement strand
GAAGTCAAGTCCGGTTGAAGAGCCGCCAACCCGCCCCAGTACTGGGCTAAAACAAGAAAACCCGCCCTTCAGGCTGGATACCTGAGAGACGGGTTTTATTCGTTTTTAAATGGAGGTGAGGGGAGTTGAACCCCTGTCCGAAAAACCATCAATAAGGGCCACTACATGTTTAGTCCTTCTTTTTAAATCTCACCCTCTGGTGCGCGGAAGAACACGCTAACCAAAAGGCCAGTACCGCAATCTCGCCTGACAGCCGATACCCTCTGCCAAACCAGCGCCTTAATTTGCCCGGTCAAAAATAAGCGCGATCCCTGACCAGGTCGCCGCCTTTAATTAGGCAGCCATTGCAAAAGAATAATCTTCGGCAATTATAGTTTTATCGGATGATTTACGAGGCCAACCGATATCCTCGACATGCAACCCAATATCTCCTGTTCCCCGTCGAAAGCCAGTACACCCCCGAAAAGGATTTCAGATTTTGGAGGTTAGATTTTAGATTTGAAGAAAGAGAAAAAAGATCTATATGAAAAAAAGATCTAAATGTAATCAGAATCTAAATGAACAGAGATTTCTGATTAAAAGTGCTTCCGGACCTCTAAAATCAAAGAGCAAGGTGTCTTTAAGCACCTTTAAAACCCGTCATCAATATATAATACGGGAAAAGGGGCCGCTTATTTTAATTTCAGGCCCTGAAAACCCCATTTTTTCAGGCAGATTCGCGGATAATAAACTTTGTGGGAAGCTCCTTGTGCTTTATCCCGGACTCTCTTCCCTCGATCTTGTCCACGATCATGTTTATGGCATAATCCCCCATCTCCAGCTTGGGCTGACGAACCGTGGTCAACGCAGGCTCAATCACCTCCGCTGCCGGAATATCATCATATCCCACCACTGCCAGCTCTGAAGGAACCTTTACCCCCCGATGCTTTGCTTCCTTGATTATACCGATTGCCACCATGTCTCCCGCTGGTACAAAAACCGCTGTAACCGATGGCTCAACCGAAATCAGCTTGTCAAACACTTCAATTCCGTAATTCATCACATCATCTTCAACTGTAAAAACCAGCTCAGGACGGAAACCTATATTATGATGCTGCAATGCGTTTTTGTAACCCTGCAGCCGGTCTTCGGTATCAGCCCCATGCTTGTAACTGGTAATGCAGGCGATAGATTGGTGGCCTTTCCCTATAAGATATTCGGTGGCATCGAATGCCCCCTGCTCATTATTGACATAAACAGAATCCAGATTATCACATTTACGGGCCACAATGATGCTGGGAACACTCTCTTCCCGGAAAATATTAAGCTCTTCATCGGTAACTGTGGAACTGATCAGAATCACTCCGTCAATACGCCTCTCTCTGGCCAGACGCTGAAAAAGCTGAGACTCATTCTCCTTCTGCCCCACCGTGTCAAATAGCTGCACCGTGTACTCGATATCACGATTGGTGGATTTAATCCCCTGAAGAACCCGAACCACAAAAGAAGATGCCAGATTTGGGACGATCACTCCAATTGAGTTGGACTTTTTAGTAGCTAATCCCCGGGCAATAACATTAGGATAATAATTTAGCTCCTTGGCAATCTTAAGAACCTTTTTTCTGGTTGCATCAGAAATATTGGGTTTATTATTGATAACCATGGAAACAGTAGCGGAGGTCACCCCTGCACGCTCTGCAATGTCTTTAAGAGTCACTGTCATACTTCACCATCCTTCAATATTATCATCCCGGTTCAGAAATTTACATTCAAGTTCAACTGAGCACCCTTACCTTGCCAGGAAAGATCAGGATACACTTTCATCTTCTGTCCATAATCACTTAAATGCGCATCCACCATTGCATCAAAAATTGTAACAAAGTATAAAATCAGTGAATACCACAAATAAGTGTTTCTCTTGCGAAATGCAGAATTACGCTGAAAATCCCATTCATTGTTGTACTCATTATAGGCATTTACTCCGATATCAGACAACTCACGCGCTTTCAGTAAGCGCGCTTTTCCATCTTCAGCACGAGACATAAGCCGGTGATTGTTATAAGCCATAACCCCCAGGGTAAGCTGCCCGGTCATGAACAATCCAGCCTTGGATAACTTACCATTGTAAATCTGCCCCAACCCCATCCCTGGTATGGCAGCCAACCATCCAGCCATAGCAGGATTTCTGCTCTTTGGCTCATCCACCATACTGCCATCGATTGCATCCAGAACGTTAAACAGGTAACCCCCAAGGGTCAAAGCTATTGCATTTTGCATCCTGTATTTGCTTAATCGTGCACTCTGCCTGGCTAAAAAAAACTCCTCAATAGAACGTGCACTGTCTAAGCCAGCATCACCAGCAAAAGCATTTGCCTTGTGAGTATCGGCTAAATCCAGCCATTCATGGTTTTTGCGATAGTAATGATAGGCAACTGAACCACTAACCGCTTCAAACGCAAGAAATGTACCAGCCATAAAGAACCTTTTCTGCAACAACTGAGCTCCACCAGGCACTAATCCCGACACTACTGCCGCTTTCGCCATTCTCTTGCTCGCAGTAACGCTGCTTTCTGGTTCCAGAGCCAGACTGCTGGGTGATGGAAGACTCTGAGCCAATCCTACACCAACCATTAAGCATATTAGTATAACACTCACCAGGTATTTGTTCATTAAAAATTTAACCCCTTAAGTTAAAATAATATCCGTATTAGAGAAAACACCAATTACGCATCTGCTCCTCACTTTAGTATCCCTTTTTTCTTTATTATTCACTGCTTCAAATTTTTGCAGCCAAATGTTATTTTTAGCGATTACTAATCCTAAACCTTAAAAATTAAATCCATCTATAAAGTCAAACATACCAGTAAAACAGGAGGTATTATATGACAGAAAGCACGACCACTTCACCTCAAAGTATGGAATTTCAGACCGAAGCCAAACAACTGCTTCACCTGATGATCCATGCCCTCTATAGCCATAAAGAAGTATTCCTGCGGGAACTCATCTCAAACGCCTCCGACGCCCTGGATAAATTGCGCTTTGAAGCCCTCACCAACCCAGAAATCAAATTCAATGAATCCGATCTGGCTATTCGTATCAAACTGGATAAAACCGCCAAAACCATCACTATCAGTGATAACGGCATCGGTATGACCCGCCAGGAAGTTATTGATAATATCGGAACTATAGCCCGCAGCGGCTCAAAAGCATTCCTGGAAAAAATGACCGGTGATCAGAAAGCCGACTCCAACCTTATAGGACAATTCGGCGTAGGATTCTACTCCGTTTTCATGGTAGCAAGCAGCGTTAAACTGGTCACCAAAAGAGCTGGATGTTCAGAACCGGCAATTCAATGGGAATCCACTGGAGAAAGCGAATTCACCATCTCCGAGGCCAGCAAAGAAAATCACGGCACAGATATCACCATCTACCTCAAAGAAGATGAACAGAGCTACCTTGAAAACTGGCAGATCCGCTCTCTAATTAAAAAATACTCCGACTTCATCGCATTCCCCATCTACCTCCCCGATGACAAAGGTAAAGATGAGGTAATCAACCAGACAAAACCTCTCTGGCGACGAGCTCCATCCGAAGTCACTCAACAGCAATATGAAGAGTTCTATCAGCAGGTCCTGGGTGGATTCGGTAAACCTCTGGCAACCCTTCACAACCGCGCCGAAGGTGTCATGGAGTATTCATCAATGCTTTTTATCCCGGAAAAAGCCCCCTTTGACCTTTTCTCCTATGAACGTAAACACGGAGTAAAACTCTATGTCAAACGGGTCTTCATCATGGATAACTGTAAAGAACTGCTCCCCGATTACCTGAGGTTTGTACGCGGTATCGTTGACTCCGAAGACCTTCCTTTAAATGTTTCCCGCGAAATTCTTCAGAAAAATCCCATAATTGACCGGATAAGAAAAGCCATAGTGGCAAAAGTACTGGGCAAATTAAAAGAGATGGCTGAGAATGAACCTGAAAACTACAAGTCTTTCTGGAACGAATTTGGACCGGTGCTCAAAGAAGGCCTTCACATCGACTACGAAAATAAAGAGAAACTTCTGGAGATTGTTCGTTTTCAATCCTCCATGTGTCAATCCAAAGATG
>JAAYPC010000311.1 GCA_012519985.1 Fibrobacter sp. | reverse complement strand
CATCTGCCGGAAACGAACTGCCTGATTCAGAGAATTTCCTCCTGCATACCAGGCATTTTGCTGCGGGAAGAAATCTATGGCAGCAACACTAAAACAGGCTACTTTCATTTTAAATCCTTTTCGTGATATTAAAAGTTGTGGGTTATTTACCGGTCCTAATTTTTATTAAAATGAAATTGCTATTCTGCATCGCAAACCATTACTGTCAATGTATCTATCCATTATATTGTTCCTTTCTTGTATGTGTAGTTTTGTATTCCTATTTTTTCTTTGATTAATTTTTACGCTTATTAACTTTCTGGACAGATAAACTGGCTCTTTTTCCTTGGAGGTTAGCAACCCAAGTGAAATCTCAGATAAAAAAGACGCTTCCTGTTAAGATAATTTTACTTTCTTATCCTAAAACTTTTGAAAAATAGTATTGTCGTTAATATAAATAAAAGATCACCTGCACTACAGCGCTGATGATCCTGATATGGAAGGTCTTTCGATAAAACCGGAGATATAGTGCTGTTTCAGATTTTGAATTGACCCAGAAGCTCTTTGAGTCCTTCAGACAATCTGGACAACTCTTCAGCACTCGTTTTTACCTGCACAATTCCTTTTGTGGTGTCTGCAATAGACTTGTTTACGCCAGCAACTGTTGAAGAAATCTCGGAAAGTCCACTTGCCGATCTTGCAACATTTTTTGACACTTCCTGAGCGCTGGTACTTACCCCGCTGACACTTCTGGATATTTCATTGATAGTTGCGCTCTGTTGCTCGACCGCGCTTACAATTGTTTGGGAGATTAAATTAACTTCTTCTATTACCTTCGAAACCGATTCAATTGCCTTAACAGCCGACTCGGTATTGGTTTGCATTTCTTTAATCTGTTTCTGTATCTCGTGTGTGGCCTGAGCAGTCTGCAACGCAAGAGCCTTGACTTCATTGGCAACTACAGAAAATCCTTTTCCGGCTGCACCGGCAGACACAGCCTCGATTGTAGCATTAAGGGCAAGAAGATTAGTCTGTTCTGCAATCTCTTTAATAACCTCAACGACTCTGCCAATCGAATTTGCGGCTGTTCCAAGCTTATACATAATATCTTTGCTGTTTTTAGCATGTTCATTAGCCTCTGAAGCAATCCGAAATTCTTTCTGGCAACTTTGGGCAACTTCATTGAGCGAGTAACTCATCTGCTCAATGGCAGATGCAACACTGTTTGCCGAATATGACATCTCCTCTGCTGCATTGGAAATGGAGTTGATATTGGTAGTTGCCATTGCAGTAGTTGAAGCAACAGTGGAAGTCTGCTTGCTCATTTCTTCAGCGCTGGTAGCAATCTGGGTAGAGACAGTGGAAAGTGCACCTGCAGAAGAGGCTACAGTATTGGCATTGCCGGCTATTTTTCCGATAATTTCCTGCAGTTTCTCTACAAATTTATTGAAGTAAGCTGACAATTCTCCCGTTTCATCGTTGCTTTCTGCATTAAGCCGTTTTGTCAGATCCCCTTCACCTTCTGAAATATCTTTAAGCATTAACAAAATATTCCTTAGCGGGAAAAACAGCTTGTTTACAACAAATAGCAGCAGAAATACGGCAACTGTTATTGCAATTACAGTTAATAGCAATGAAATTGATATTAAAGATCTGAAGTTAGCCCTGATCGTTTCATTAATTTGTTCGAATGTTATTCCCAGAAAAAGAATTCCAATAATATGGTTTTTTTCATCTACAATCGGATCGTAAATAGTAAGGTAAGGTTTACCTAATATATTTGCTTTACCCAGGTATTTTTCTTTACGCACAACCGGCCCGTATGCAGCACTTGCCTTACCTAATTTTGTACCGACAATCCGCTCTCCTTTATCGTTTCGAATACTGGTAATAACTCTCCGAAAATCATCGTCATCTTTGACAAACACCGTAGCAACCACTCCCAATTTGGATGTTATTGAGTCCACGAATTCAAAACTGTTGTCTATTGGATTGTTGTTACTGTCGATAAGTCTGTTATTTTCATATTTCAAACTTCCAAAATAAGCTTTAAGGTAATCCCAGCTTGATTGAATGTCACCGGATAATTTCATTGATAAACATGTCGTCGATAACTCAACTACTTGTTTTCCAACAATAATTCCTGTCACACTTAGCAACAATATCGTGGTCATTAAGAGAGCCGATATCACCGTGAGAACGATCTTGGTTTTCAAAGATCGGTTTTTAAGCATTTTTTTTCCTTATATGAATCGTTCGCATGTATTCTTCTAATAAATCATTTCCCAGTCCAAAACACGAGAGTATCTTTATCTGTTGTTTTGTTTCATTTTTTTCACTTACAGTGTCCTCCTCTTTTAGCCGTCTTGTATTATACCTTAAAAGCTCGGCTTTATAACCTCTTTCATCGACCACAGAAACACATTATGCTTTGTAGCATTATTGCAGGATTTTTTTCCAGTCCAATTATACCATTTTTCAATAATAATCTCTTTTTTTCAATAAAATTCTTTGCAACAGATTTCCCGATCCGGCTGGAATTGTGGCAGAAATCATAATTACAGAATGCTATAAAGCATTCTTCATCACCTTATTATCAGATCCTTCATTTTATACGACCTATTTTATGAATGAAGGTCCTCTTCTTTGTAGGATATTGAAGTTGGGAACGTATTATATGTGCTCTAAGAACAGAAGTTCCTGTTGTAGCATACAGCCGCTGTTACCGGAGCTATAAAAAACACTATTGTTCAGCGGTAATTTCCAGATTAATTTAACAAAAAATGACAGGTCACCATAACCTGTATTATAATAATAAAAGCCACCAGAGTCTGCCCGGAATTAAAAATTAATTTTATCAGGCAATGGAATCTGCTTATTCAAAATAATGTCACTGCCATCCCATAGGATCTGGATTGCAATCAGGTACAGATTCTTGCTTGCATTTCAAATTTTAAATTGACTTAACAGCCCTTTAAGCCCTTCCGAAAGTTTGGATAACTCCTCTGCACTTGTCTTAATCTGTACAATACCCTCTGCTGTATCTGTAACCGCCTTATTTACATCGGTAATCGTTGTAGAAATCTCGGAAAGCCCATTTGCAGATTTCGTCACATTTTTTGATACTTCCTGGGCACTGGTACTTACCCCACTGACACTTCTGGATATTTCATTGATAGTTGCACTCTGCTGCTCGACCGCGCTTACAATTGTTTGTGAGATTAAATTAACTTCTCCTATTACCTTTGAAACTGATTCAATTGCCTTAACAGCCGATTCTGTATTGGTTTGCATTTCTTTAATCTGTTTCTGTATCTCGTGTGTGGCCTTAGCAGTCTGCAATGCAAGAGCTTTGACTTCATTAGCTACCACAGAAAATCCTCTTCCGGCTTCACCAGCGGCTGCTGCCTCGATTGTAGCATTAAGGGCTAAAAGATTGGTCTGGTCTGCGATATCTTTAATTACCTCAACGACTCTTCCAATCGAATTTGCTGCAAACCCAAGTTTATCCATTATTTCTTTGCTATTTTTAGCATGTTCATTAGCCTCAGTAGCTATCCGGAGTTCTTTCTGACAATTCTGGGCAACTTCATTGAGCGATAAACTCATCTCTTCAATAGCTGATGCAACAGTGTTAGCCGAAGATGACATTTCCTCTGCTGCAGAGGAGATGGTGTTGATATTGGCAGTTGCCAGTGTTGTGTTTGAAGCAACACTGGAAGTCTGTTTGCTCATTTCTTCAGCATTAGCAGCAATCTGGGCTGAAACAGTGGAAAGCCCTATGGCTGAAGAGGCTACAGTGTTGGCATTGCCGGTTATCTTTCCGATAATCATCTGTAGTTTCTCTACAAATTTATTGAAGTAAGCTGACAATTCTCCCGTTTCATCGTTGCTTTCTGTATTCAGTCGTTTTGTAAGATCCCCTTCACCTTCCGAAATATCTTTAAGCATTAATAAAATATTCCTTAGCGGTAAAAACTGCTTGTTTATAACAAATAATAACAGAAATACGGCAATTGTTATTGCAATTACAGTTAATAGCAATGAAATTGATATTAAAGATCTGAAGTTAGCCTTTATAGTATTATTGATCTGCTCGAATGTTATTCCCAGAAAAAGAATTCCAATAATATCGTTTTTATCATCTACAATCGGATCGTAAATAGTAAGGTAAGGTTTACCTAAAATATCAGCCCTGCCTATGTATATTTCTTTTCTTATGATAGAATTATATGCAGCGCTTGATTTACCTAACTTTGTCCCGATAACCCGTTCACCTTCATTATTCCGAACACTGGTAATAACCCTTCTGAAGTCGTCATCATCTTTGACAAACACAGTAGCAACCACTCCCAGTTTGGATGTTATTGAGTCCACGAATTCAAAACTGTTGTCTATTGGATTGTTGTTACTGTCGATAAGCCTGTTATTTTCATATTTCAAACTTCCAAAGCAGGCTTTAAGGTAATCTCTGCTTGATTGAATGTCGCCTGATAGTTTCATTGATAAACAGGTTGTTGATAATTCAACGATTTGTTTACCAACAATGATCCCTGTCACACTTAATACCAATATCATGGTCATTACAAGTGCAGATATTACCATGAGTATAATTTTGGCTTTCATAGATCGCATTTGAAACATTTTTTCTTCCTTATATGATTCTTTCTATAGTATTTATTACTGAACCATTTCCCGGTGTACTTCCCCCCCTATGGATCAGCTTTCATCCATTTCTCTTTAGATACAAGCCTCAATCATGGATTCGGATGGATTGGCCGAATTGCCATTTTTTGTATCCATAATATTGAATTACCTCTATAACATTTCTTCTTTCATTGTACGCGGGGCTATTAATTATGTCATTATTACAATAAAAGCCCGCCTTTTTTCTTTGTTACAGAGGACCCTTATTCTTAATTCTGCTGGAATCGAGTAAAATCCACAACCGCAGGATGAGCGGAAAGGCATTCTTCACCAACAGTTATTGCATGTTTTAAGTTTCGATTCTGGAAAAAGAGGGACAAAAAAAACGGTATAATATCAAATAGGATAAAAAATAGGAATTAATATCAAAACAATATCTAATCAGAAAGAATCTTAATAGAATATCTAAACGAAGAACCGGAAATGTTAGAACTGTTTAAAGGGTTTATCTGGAAAAAGCAAAATTTTCAGTCCCATCAGGCTAATTTTTAATCCCACCAGCCCTTTTTTATAAT
>JAAYPC010000310.1 GCA_012519985.1 Fibrobacter sp. | reverse complement strand
TCTGCATCATACTTTTTCCGGGTTTTGATCCCTTCAGGTTTCATACCACACCTCCATACAAAATTTAGTATTATTTTGTTAAGTGTGGCTTAACTTTTTGTCCACAAAACCTTCCGGAATTCATATTATGATTTTCATGATTTGCATGATTGGAATTCATTTTAATCATAGTCTATCATCCTAATCACACTAATCACAGTTCAGGACATTTCCTATTATGGACTCTCCTAAACTCCAGACTCTTACCTCCAAAATTGATCAATAGTCCGACTTCAATATTATACGCTTCACAATAATTAATTGCCTGTGCAAGGTGAACATCTTCTAATGCAACAAGTGCTTTAATTTCCACCATCACCTTTTTATCTACCAAAAAGTCAACTCTACGGGTTCCTACAGATTGACCTTTATAGTAAATTTCCATTTCATGTTCACGTTTAAAGGGTAATCCTTGCATTTCCATCTCTATAGCGAGTGCACGCTGATAAATAACTTCCTGAAAACCATTACCAAGTACAGAATGAACCTGCATTGCACAATTTATAATTTTCTCGGTCAAGGCTGAATGCTTATACTTTTCACTGATCATTTGCAGCCTCCAATGAAGAACGTCTGAACTATGATTATTGTGATTTGCATGATTTATATGATTGGAATTCATTTTAACCATGGTTATCATCCTAATCACACGAATCACAGTTCAGGACTATTCCCGGATTTCTGAACTATGATTCATTTGATTTGCATGATTGAAATTCATTTTAATCATAGTCTATCATCCTAATCACACAAATCACAGTTCAGGACATTTCCTCAGAGTCTGAACTCTGATTATTGTGATTTACATGATTTGCATGATTGGAATTCATTTTTATCATAGTCTATCATCCTAATCACACTAATCACAGTTCAAGACATTTCCTCAGAGTCTGAACTATGATTATTATGATTTGCATGATTTGCATGATAGAAATTCAGTTTAATCATAGTCTATCATCCTAATCACACTAATCACAGTTCAGGACATTTCCTCAGAGTCTGAACTCTGATTATTGTGATTTACATGATTTGCATGATTGGAATTCATTTTAAATCATGGTCTATCATCCTAATCACACAAATCGCAGTTCAAGACTCTTACTCCGGAACTCACTCATTGGCTAGAATCCCCCTCATCCTCCTTTATAAGGGGGCGCTTTCCAGCGGGGGATTCTTAGCTGCCCCCTCAAGATTTTTAAACCAAAAGCCTATAAACAATTATAGAATAAAGGAAAATTTCACAGTTCCAAAGCCCGTTCTTCCGGATTATAGAAATAATGATCAGACAGTCTTCAATAACACTGTTTTTGATAATTCTTATAAATTTCAGGCTTTCTGCTTTCGACTTCGACTGGCTTACCGATTCCCGGGGCAGAAACAGCGGACATACCACCTGCAACTTCCTCACCCTCCCTCTCTCCTCAGTAACACTTGGCCGAGGTCTGGCTTCTTCACCCGGAGCCATGGATGCCACCGATCTTCCACTTTTCAGCGCCAACTCGGCACTGTCAAACCGAAACAAATTCGCCCTCCATCACCTTCAATGGCTAATGGGCCTCAAAAAAGAGTATACCGGGGCACTCTTTCCAATCGAAGATATCGGGACTTTCGGCTGTTATGCGCAGGTCTTTTCTCCCGGCAAATTCGAAAACGCACGGGATATCGATGAGCAACCCTCAAAACCATCAATGCTTGAGCTGGCCCTGGGAGCTTCCTATGCCAGAGCATTTCTGGATCAGAGAGTCAGTTTCGGTGTTTCTGCAGCCTATATCGAAAGCAGGCTGGATCATGAAGCGGGCCGGGCCCTGGCCGGTTCCATCGATCTTCTGGCAACCCCCGTCAAGATGCTCTCCGCCCGGCTATATATGGCCAACTTTGGAACAGGTATCTCCTATGGAACCATCACCGAATCACTCCCTCTTCAGGGAGGATTATCACTGCTTATTCGCCCTTTACCATCCTACTTTCCCATAACCTCCAGATTCGATTTTGATATTGGTATAGGCGTGAGAAAAATCGCTGACGAACCGGTAGCTACAGGCATAAGCACCGAAATCAAGGCTGGTCAATATTTCCGTTTCTTTACAGGATACGAGTTTACCTACGGCGTAAAGCCATCGATTTCCGGATTTGGGCTCGGTGCAGGTTTTCATTATAAAATTTATGGCTTTGAAGCGGCATGGAAAAATCTCTCAAAAGAGTTAGGTCCGGTATGGTCCGCAACGGTAAAGATCCAGATGGAAGAGAAGAAGAAACGCACAGCCGAAGATTATTACAAGGTTGCAGAAAAATTCTACAGGCTAAAAAGGTTTATCCTTTGCAGAAATTATGCACTCAAAGCGCTTCGGATGGATCCTAACCTGTGGAAAGCACATGCTCTTTTAAACCGGATAAAATCGGAACGATTACGAAATGAAAAACAGGAAATCTCGATTGTCTATTCCGGTAACCTGAAAAATCAGTTTCTCCCGCCGCCCTACTCCGGATCTCTGGGAGGAATCGCCCGTCATGGAACCGTTTTTCAGAGTCTGCGCAGTCAGTTCCCGGTAATCTTTACCATTCAGGCCGGCAACATCATCCGTGCAGATGCCAACCCCTTGCAGACCAGACTTGCTGCCCTTTATCTGCAACATGTCAAATTCGATGCAGTCTGTGCTGGAAACGAAGAGTTTTCATATAACAGCAAAATATTGACTGAGTCCTCTTTTCCTGACAAATTAATCCTTGCCAATGCGAATGACAGCTCCGGAACTTCTTTTATGCCATTTTCTATCCTGAAAAACAACGGATATAAATTATATGTCACCTCCTTTATCAATAAAAGCCTGGTTCCCGAAAACAAGGCTCATGCTTTGAATACACTGGATCCTCAAAAGCTGTTAACCCCGGATGCGCAGTCCTGTGATTTACGTATTTTGATAATACATGACAGTTGGCAAAATATCAGTGCTTTGGTGAACCGACTGCAGAATTTTGAGATAATTATCTGCGGGAGCCTGGATCAGCATTTTGCCGCACCCATGAGAGCCGGCAACTCTTATCTGCTGTCTGCCGGTGATGCCGGTAAATATCTGGGAAATCTTATCCTGAGGTTTGATCAAAACAAGAAACTTCTTGGAGTGGAAAACCGCCTTATTCCCATTACCAATGAAATAAAGCCGGATTCTGTTGTCAACGATTTTACAAAAATGATCTCTGCCAGAATTGACCTGCAGAAACAGAATGATTCTTCTCAGAATGTTACAAAAGAATCAACCGATGGAGTATTTCCTTTTGTGTCAAACAGGGATGGTAATGACGGGATTTACCTGAAAATGATCGGCAGGAATGCAGAAGTTCCTCTTGCAAGGGGATTCGGTGAATGCAGCAATCCGGTCATGTCTTTAGCTGCAGGTAAGATTGCCTATACTGTCTCGGACAGTGGCGGATGCAACCGGCTGGAACTCGTCGACCTGACAGGTGCCAACCGGAGGTTACTCAGTGACAGTGCCGGTAAAATGGATGCAGCTTTTACTCCTGATGGAAAATGGATCTATTATTCGATTGCACATTGCAAAAATAACAACAGCGACATTTACCGTACATCCTGTGAAGGAGGGCCGGCGTATCCTGTAGTCTGCTGGCCGCAGTCATCAGAACATTCGGTAAGCTTTTCGCACAATAATGAGTATATGGTTTTCTGCTCCAATCGTGATGGTAAACAGCAGATCTTTCTGAGCAACCTTGCTGCAGAGCTTCCGCTCAATATTACAAATGTTGATGCTAATCACTGTAAACCGGTATTCAGCCCTGATGACCGGTATATTGGTTACCTTTCGGATCGTTTCAATTATGGAGGAAAACTGGATCTCTGGGTGTATGACCGTATCAATGGAACTCACCAGCAGGTTACTCATTACAGCAATGTATTCTCGTTCTGCTGGCTTTCCGATTCAAAAACTCTGGTTTACTCTTCAGGGGTTAACCTTCTCGACTTGACCAAAGCAGATATCACCACCTACCGATACAGTAAACTTAGCACCAGTAACCAGGTTAAAACCTACCATGAAAGAAATCCCATGGCCATACGGGTAAATGGCCAGGAAACTATTGTCTACGAGCGGGAATATGAAAATGGTGAGAAACAGATTTACAGTGTGAAACCCGATGGAACAGAAGAACGGTGTATAATCGATAGTAATGCGATGGATTGGCTGAAAGCCCCCTAATCCCCATAGCCATAAGGCTTAATTCCAATTGTTAACAAAATTTCCCCGATATCCGCTAAATCTCCCGCCCCCCTAAATCCCCCGATGGGGGACTTTAAGATCTCATGATGTAACTGTGAACTTTATTCCGGTTTTTTTTCCGTTCTTAAGTCCCCCCTGTGGAGGACTTTGGATCGCATAATGTGACTATGTAGCTTGATTTGTGGGTCTTAGTTCCCCCTTTGGGGGTTAGGGGGCTCCATTCTGGGGGATTTAGGAGGCGGGAGCGGCAATGCCCAGTGGATCAATCGGAATACGAGAATGCGGATATGTTTTGGGTACGCATGCAAAGTCCAACCGAGGAAATCACCTCAGATAAACCACCGTAGCTCCGTCTCCTCCTTCTCTGGGCAGAGCAGCCCGATAATTTCTTATCGTATGATGAAGTTCTTTCTCCAGTAAATCACGAACCATTCTTTTTAATACCGGCTCTCCCTGGTTTACAGAATGATTCCCTTTTCCATGGATAATAAGAATTTCCCGGATTCCTTTTTTCCGGCTTTGAGTAATGAATGATCTGACTCTGCGGGCAGCATCATCGGATTTCATGCCATGGAGATCCAGTACCACTCTGACAGAATGCTTGCGACAGATTTTTACGGAACTGGAATGCCTGGTTGATTCAGAGGCATCTTTATCAAAGACTCCGTTTTTTTCTATATAAGAAAAAATGGTCTGTCTGTCCTTTTCTTTACTCATGTTCCAGCATTTCCGTATTACTGTACAACTATCATCAATATCGTTAATATTACCACTTTTTAACAGAAGGTAGCTATAATAAGCTCAATTATTTTTCTTACCATTGTGATATCCCTCTTATTAAGGAGGGCGCTTCCAGCGGGGGATTTTGCTAACAACCTGTGAACCTCTGAATTTCAATACCTCATCCATACTCTTTCTGTCGTTAAATCCCGGAATATGGAAGTGTTACTGTACAAATGTTCCATCATGAAGCAAAAGTTTACCATCGACACTGACCGTGCAGCCGCTGGATATTCCTTCCATTGGAAGTATTCCCGATGTTATATGGGGTAATTCTTTGCCAAATGTCAGATGGATTGCTCCAAAGGCAACCTTATCCTCAGAAAGGTTTCCGCTTACCTTTGCACTATCAAGAAGCCCCAGCCCCAAGCTGCAAACAGTTCGGGCTGTTTCCTTATATTTGCTGAAATATTTTTCAAGCTCAGAGGTAAGGGGATGATTTCCAATGCTGCAGATAATCCCCTGCTGAATCTCCAGAATCAAAGGCGGTTGAGGTCTTCTCCTGTCAAATGAAAAATAGCCATCGATTGCTACAACTCCTTCCAATGTACCCTCTTTAGGTGTCAGGCACACCTGACCTGCAGGCAAAACATTGAAACCGCCTTCTAAAGAAAGCCGTCCATCATCGGTAAGTATAGCGGAATCGTCCGTCTGAAAAGTGAAGTCAGTGCCATACCCGTTTACGACCCTCACACTCTTTGCCGTACTGAGCCTGCCTGCAACTTTTCTGGTATTGACCCCGATTTTTCGCCAGTCAGCATTCATGGTTCGACTGAAAATCTCTGTGGTTATTTCGGGAAATGAAGCAATGCGGACTCTGCTTTCTGTTGCGACCTGTCTGGTCTGAACATGTGAGGCTCTGGTTGAGAGCGGAATCACCACGACATCAAATCTACGAATCAGCTCGATAACCGATTCCGGAAACTCAGCTCTACCCTGGCGGTTCTCAGGAGTAAGCATGACCAGAACCGTTTCCTGACAGCGGTTCTGGGCTGCCATATAAATGGCCGTCCCGATCTCCATGCTGGGTGGATCGCAAATTATCAATAGTTTCTCATTTCTTCTGAGACTGCAACAGTCTGTCAGAGTAATCTCTGAACTCTGCAATAATCCATCAAACATGGCGAAATAATTCCTTTCGGAGAATAAAAACTCAATATACTAATTGATGCCACTGAAGATTAAATTACTAAAAAGCGCCAGTAGTGCCCTGCTAATTAAAACAAATTCCAAATCCTACTCCTTTTCCTGTTTCTGGTTTCGAATTTTCCCTCCCTATTCCTTTCCTCTGTTTCGGATTTCGAATTTCGAATTTTCCCTCCCTACTCCTTCCCCCGTTTCGGATTTCGAATTTCGAATTTCGAATTTTCCCTCCCTACTCCTTTTCCCCGTTTCGGATTTCGAATTTCGGATTTCGAATTTTCCCTCCCTACTCCTTTTCCCCGTTTCGGATTTGGATTCTGTAATTTGGAATTTGTTTAGAATTTGTGATTTAGAATTTGTGATTTGTGCTTCATACCCCTTGTTTGACAGTTTCTTAACTGGATATTTATTTTAACTTGAAAACAGATAATCAGGCCATACTTCTGTTAACCGAATTCAAAGAAATAGAATACCTGGAGGTATTTATGTCCATTGCTAATAACATCACCGAATTAATCGGCAATACACCTCTTGTCTGGATAAATAAACTCAACAAAGACGGAAAAGCCAGGATTGCTGCTAAACTCGAATTTTTCAATCCCCTATCAAGTGTTAAAGACCGGATTGGACTGGCTCTGATAGAAAGCGCCGAAAAACAGGGTTTATTAAATAAGGATTCGGTAATCATAGAACCAACCAGCGGAAATACGGGCATTGCACTGGCATTTGTTGCGGCAACAAAAGGTTACAGATTGATACTGACCATGCCTGAGACGATGAGCAGTGAACGGAGAAAAATCCTTAAAGCATTAGGGGCAGAACTGGTTTTAACCGAAGGCTTAAAGGGCATGAATGGAGCAGTACAGAAAGCAGAGGAACTGCTGACACAGATACCTAATTCTTTTATGCCACAACAGTTTAAAAACCCCGCTAACCCCGAAATTCACAGGAAAACCACTGCCGAAGAGATCTGGCGAGACACAAACGGAGAAGTAGACATTCTGGTTGCCGGGGTTGGTACCGGCGGCACTATCACCGGAATAGCAGAGGTCCTCAAAGAGCGTAAAAAAGAGATAAAAATCGTTGCAGTAGAGCCAAAAAAATCACCTGTGCTCTCGGGTGGTCAACCCGGTCAGCACAAAATACAGGGGATCGGTGCCAATTTCATCCCCGATGTCCTGAATAGAGGAATTATTGATCAGATTATCGCAGTCGAAGATAATGATGCAGCTAAGATATCAAGGGAACTGGCAAAAAAAGAGGGCATATTAACGGGTATTTCATCGGGAGCCGCATTGTGGGCTGCATTGCAACTTTCCCAAAAAGAGGAAAACAGTGGGAAAATGATTGTGGCAATTTTGCCCGATTCCGGCGAGCGTTATCTGAGCACCTGGATATTTGAGGAGTGAGAGGAGCCTAAATCTGAGCCCCCTAAATCCCCCAAAGGGGGACTTTAGGATCGCATAATGTGACTATGTAGCTTGATTTGTGGGTCTTAGTTCCCCCTTTGGGGGTTAGGGAGCTATAGATTAGAAGGCCAGAACAGAATTTACCATGGACAAATCACTTAACCAAAAACTCGAATTTCTTCAAAAGCAAATAACCGGGTTTCCTTCTGCCCTGCTTGCCTTTTCCGGAGGAACCGACAGCACACTTCTGGCCTTTGTAAGTAAAGAGGTACTGGGCGGAAACCTTCACATTGTCACAGCCACTTCTCCTGTCTATCCGCAATCAGAGCTGGATGATGTGCAGAGGATTTCCGCTCTTCTCGGTCTGGAACCGGATTTCATTGAACCCGATCTTTTCAGCATCCCGGAATTTGTCAACAACCCTCCCGAGCGCTGCTACTACTGCAAAAAGAAATTGTTTACAAGTATTGTTGAAATGGCCGAAAAAAGGAATATCAGTGCAGTCTTTGATGGCAGCAACAGAAGCGATGAGAGTGATTTCCGACCTGGAAGGAAAGCACTGAATGAGCTGGGGATCATCTCTCCCCTGTCTTTGGCAGATATGTCAAAAACAGATATCTACGCCCTTTCCCGCTACTTTAAACTTCCCACTGCAAACAAGGCATCAATGGCATGTCTGGCTTCCCGATTCCCTTACGGAGAGGCAATTACCAGGGAAAAACTTGCCAGAGTAGAAAAAGCAGAAAAAGCACTGCACGATCAGGGATATAATCAGCTTCGTGTCAGAAGTCATGGTGATCTGGCCAGACTGGAATTATCACCCCAGGAGATCCAGAAGGGCTTTTCAGAACGCGATAAATTGACAGATCTACTGAAGCAATGCGGGTTCACCTGGTGCTGCATCGATCTTCAGGGATATCGTACCGGCGCTATGAATGAAATCTTAAATAATGAAAAAATAACGAATATCGAATATCGAATATCGAAGTGAAAGAAATTGGAAGGAAATTCGAAATTCGAAACAAATTCCAAATTGCAATACACAAATTCTAAGATCCTTTAATACTACTTTGGTGGGCTTAACCCTCGGGTATGGTCCAAAGTCACCCTTCGGGGGATTAGGGCATAGCCATAAGGTTAATATTTGTAACACATTGAATCGAAGGGTGTAACGCATTCCCGCCCCCTAAATCCCCCAAAGGGGGACTTTAGGATCGCATAATGTAACGATGTAGCTTGATTTGTGGGTCTTAGTTCCCCCTTTGGGGGTTAGGGGGCTCCATTCTGGGGGACTTAGGGGGCAGGGATTTTAGTAGATTAGGGTACCGCTTTATCCATAGAACTCAGACGCGAGATCTGGTATTTCTTCCATTCTCCAAAGTCGCCCTGAAGAATATGCTCACGGGCTTGACGGACTAAATTCATGTAGAAATGAACATTGTGCAGAGAAATCAACCTCAGTGCCAGGATCTCCCCTGCCATGTACAGATGTCGAATGTAGGCCATGCTGAAGTTCTTACATGCATAGCATGAGCACTCTGGATCGAGTATGCCATCAAAATCTCTGGTAAATTTCGCATTCCGCACATTTACCTTTCCCTGTGAAGTAAAGGCAGAGCCATTACGGGCATTACGAGTGGGAAGAACACAGTCAAACATGTCGATACCCCGTTCAATACATTCGAGAATATCGACCGGTGTACCTACTCCCATGAGATATCTTGGTTTGTGTTCCGGAAGAAAGCCGGTCGAGTACTCAACCACCTTATAGGTGTTCTCTATACTTTCACCTACGGCAAGACCGCCCAGTGCATAACCGGGAAAATCCATGGCTACCAGTTCTCTTGCACAGTGTTCCCTCAACTCCTTGATTACCCCTCCCTGCACAATACCAAAAAGCGCCTGCGGAAAACCAAAATGAAACGGAGTACTGTTATGGGCTTCAAGGCATCTGCCCGCCCATCGAATCGTCCGCTCCACCGCTTTGGAAATGACTTCCGGCGAAGCATCTGCCGGCGGACACTCATCAAAAGCCATTATTATGTCGGCACCCAGATTGTGCTCGATCTCGATAGCCCGTTCTGGTGAGAAAAAATGCCTTGATCCATCGATATGGGATTGGAAAGAAACGCCATCTTCGGTAATTTTTGAGATATCCCTGAGGCTGAAAACCTGAAAACCGCCACTGTCGGTTAAAAGCGCACCATTCCAGTTTTCAAATTTGTGCAATCCACCGGCATCTTTAATCAACTCCGATCCCGGTCGAAGGTGAAGATGGTAGGTGTTTCCAAGAATTATCTGACATCCGCATTGATACAACTCTTCAGGAGACAACGATTTAACCGTAGCCTGGGTCCCTACCGGCATAAATATGGGAGTATTAAGTGTACCATGTGCTGTTAAATAAGTTCCTGCTCTGGCTTGAGAATTTTTATCGGTCTTTAGAAGCGAAAAGGAGTGAATTTTTTCCATAGTGGTACAAAATAGTAGAAAGCCCCTTCCGCTTCAAACAGATCTTTAAGAATGCCCCTTAAATCCAGGCTCATTACCACCTCTGGGCCCCCCACTACCGGCCCCCTAAAGCCCGGAACACTAACAGTGGTCCCCTGGATCCGCTGAACTGAGCCCCCTAATCCCCCACAGGGGGACTTAAGAACGGAAAAGACCCCGGGATCAAATTCACAGTCACATTATGCGATCTTAAAGTCCCCCTTCGGGGGATTTAGTGGGCCGGTAGAAACTATTTTAGCCTTAAGATTTCTTGCACCAGATTGTTGCTTATTCTATCTTTATCTAATTATGGATTTTTCCCGATATGTAAAATAATCGAGGTTCCATAATGACATATTTTGCATCACCAATGGGTTAATAAGGATTAAATCTTGTGCCAGGAACGTTATTAGAAACCATTAATTCTCCAGCAGATCTTAAAAAACTCCCAATAGAAAAATTACCCCAATTAGCATCTGAAATCAGAGATTTCATGATTGAAGTTGTAAGTCACACCGGCGGGCATCTTGCACCAAGTCTGGGAACCGTAGAACTCACCCTGGCGCTTCATTACTGTTTTAACAGTCCTGAGGATAAACTCATCTGGGATGTGGGACATCAGGCCTATTGTCATAAGATCATTACCGGCAGGAAAGACCGTTTCAATACATTGCGTCAATTTAATGGTATCAGTGGATTCCCAAGGACTTCAGAAAGCGAACATGACATCTTGTCCGTCGGTCATGCATCCACTTCAATCAGTGGTGCATTGGGATTTGCCATGGGAAGAGATATTCTCCAAAAGAAACAGTCTGTAATAGCAATTATCGGTGATGGTGCGCTCACCGGCGGACTCGCTCTGGAAGGACTAAACAACCTGGGTTCAAAAAACACCAGCATGACTGTCATCCTCAATGATAACGAGATGTCAATAAGCAGGAATGTCGGTGCTCTCTCCCGTTATCTTACCAGGGTTATTACAGACAAAAGATATACCCGCATAAAGTCGGAAATCTGGGGACTTCTGGGCGGATCCAATGTAGGAAAGAGTATCAGAAGTATAATGCGGGGAATCGATGATGCGCTGAAGCATCTGGTTATTCCGGGTAAACTTTTTGAAGACATGGGTTTAAGGTACCTGGGGCCGATCGATGGACATAATATTCCTGAAATGATAGAGGTTTTCAACTCCATAAAAAATCTCCCTTCACCGCAACTGGTTCATATTGTAACCAGAAAAGGCAAAGGCTATAGCTTTGCAGAAAAAGATGCCATCAAATACCATGGGATAAGTTGCTTTTCCAGAGATACCGGTGAAGTAACAAAAGCTTCGGGTAAACCTCCCACCTACAGTGAAATTTTTGGCAGGACCATGATAGAGCTGGCCAGCAAACGTTCTGATATAGTTGCCATCACTGCTGCCATGCCCGATGGAACCAAATTGACACAGTTCAGCAAGGAGTTTCCGGACCGCTTTTTCGATGTGGGAATTGCCGAAGGGCATGCTGTGACTTTCGCAGCAGGTCTGGCTCATCAGGGACTTCGGCCGGTAATTGCAGTATATTCAACATTTGTCCAGCGGGCATTCGATCAGATAATGCACGATGTGGCACTGGACAAACTTAACGTTGTTATATGTCTCGATCGCGCAGGTCTTGTGGGTGATGATGGTCCTACTCACCATGGAATGTTTGATCTCTCATTTCTCAGATCGGTTCCTGGATTGACAATCATGGCTCCCCGTGATGAAAATCAGCTCCGCAACATGTTATATACCGCAGTTAATTCTATCAATGGACCGGTTTGCATACGTTATCCCCGTGGATGCGGTTTAGGAGTACCGATTGACAACGAATTCCAGATCGTTTCTCCGGTTCCTGAAGTAATAAGACAGGGACAGAATCTGGCCATAGTATCTATAGGCGACTTTTTCTCTATAGCCAATTCGGTCTGCGAAAACCTGACCCAACTGGGCTATAATCCCACTCTTGTCGATGCACGTTTTGCCAAACCTCTGAATATAGAATTCTATACCCAGCTCTTCTCCACACACCATCATATTATTACCATGGAAAACAACACAATTACCGGTGGATTCGGTTCCGCTGTTCTGGAACTTGCCCACACCCTGGATATAGAATTGCCCAGATTCCTTCGCATAGGACTTCCTGATGAGTTTGTCTGCCACGGAGATAATCAGTTAATTTTCAGAGAACTCAAACTCGATAAAGACAGCCTGACAGAACGGATTAGCAACTTTGTAAAGAGTGGTATTACCAGGCTTCAGGTGGAAAGAGCGTAAGAGAATCGCCTGAATTTATGGATTTATGATTTCTGAATTTCTGCTTCTTCGAATCTCTGGCTCTCCGAACAAATCTTTGGATCTATCAATCTCCGAATATCCAAACCACCGCCCGTATCCAATCCACAGGGCGTTGCCTTGTGCTAAGCCAGGTCGCCCTTTCAGGGATAGTCTGAGAGACTTGGCTAGTTAACGATTGCGACGTACACACCGCAACATCATCTCCGAAACCCCAAACTTATGAACCACAAAACTCACTTACCGGCTAGAATCCTACCATATCCCCCCTTATTAAGGGGGACGCTTTCCAGCGGGTGATTCCTGCTCCCCTAAAACAGCCTTACCACAGAAGAGCGAACCAGATTGGCCTGGACCAGCATGGCCAGAGAGCTCTGATGCTGAATACTGTAATTGGTTGCCCTTACAATCTCCTTACCACTGTCGGTACCGGTAATCGAATCCTTCACCGCATTACTTATGTCAGCCTTCTTTGCAGCGATGGCATATTGGGCACTCAGGCCAAAAGAATAGGCATTCGCACTTGCCAGATAAGATCCGGCTTTTTCCAGCTCTGCATTTACTGCAGCGATATCTTCATTATAACCGCTCCCCAGGATTAACCCATCGACATTGGCCACCTGCTCTGCACCGAAGGATATCACCATTTTTTTATCAATATCTCTGGGATCCAGATTCACACTATCCAGCGGATTGTCACGGGAATCACTGACTAACTGCTTCCCATCGTAATAAGTATTGTTTACTGTATAGGACACCTGCTTTACCAGAGAAGAGAATTCCGACTGCATCGCCCGTTTCTCATCCTCAGTCGTGCTCTCATCATAATAGAGATCCACCAGTTGTTTCATGCGCTGGATACCGTTGTAAACCATTTCACCTGTATCTACAACCACATCCATCATAGCCGATGCCCTGGCGATATCGTTTTTTATCCGTGAATAGTCATTCGAATCACGACTCAAGCGCTGTGCCCTGAAAAAATCGCTTACTCCATCCTGAGGCTGCCGCACCTTTTTTCCGCTTGCCAGATTGATAAGAGAATTTCCCAGGTGGTTTTCATTGACTTTATTGAAAGTGGCGATCCGCCTGTATGTTACTGATAATGGTATTCCGGTTATCATGTTTCCCCCCCAGGAGAGAATTTGAGATATCAGTTTTTAGATTTTAGATTTCAGAGCCCGGTATTGGGCTTAAGTTTTAGTTTTAAAGTTTTGTTCTATTACCGAATTTCAGAACTTCTGATTTTACTGGATTTTCGATTTTCGACATCCGGCTTCCTGTTTCGAATTTCGGATTTCGGATTTTCCGTTTTCTAATTTTCCTCCTACTTTTCCTCTCTTCCACCGTTATCATAAAGCATCGAGAGAGAGCTTTGCAGCATGTTGCCTTGCGCGATCATTGCGATTGTTGCTTCCTGGCGAACACTCAGATCGATCATCTTGCTCATCTCCGCTGCATCATCGATTCCGGTTATCAGAGAATAAAGCGCTTCCTTGCTGTTTATTATGGTCTCGCTGAGTTTCATCTGTTGAGCAGCGATATTGTCAAATGCTCTGGCCTCAGAAAGGAATGTCAGCATTTTTCCGATCTCGGTGCTGATAATGCTGTCTATTTCCTCCCCATTTATGGTCAGTCTATCGATATCATCACTCACAGAAACGGTACTGAAATTCATCTCCAGAGTACTTCTTCTCTGAGGATCCAGCTCAACCGATACCACCGGGGATCCTGACTGCATGATATTGACACCATCAACAGATGTGTTGCTCAAGATTGTGCTGGTGTAAATCCTCAAAGATTCAAACTCTGCCCGGTAATCTGCCTGCGATTCTTCATCGGTTGTAGCAGCATATTGCCTGACAAGGGATTTCATTCTGGTAAGATTCTCATAAACCGCACTTGCGGTATCTACAGCAGAAGAGGTATAGGCTTTGAACTCAGTCAGGTTTTCCCTGACTTTCTGATAACCGCTGATCTGGTTTTTCAGCTTGTTGGAATAGATGAATCCTGCAAGGTTTTCTTTTGCACTCTGGAATTTTTTCCCAGACGCCAACCTGGACAGGGCATCGGTAAGTGCCTTGCTATTGGAGGCATATACCGATGCCAGTTTTGAAGAGACAGATCCGGAACTGCCTATCATGAGCACCTCCCTTGTGTACTTTACCCCACAGTAGAAAAGGGCTTCCCCTCCCTTTTCTACTGTAGTGAAGGTCCAGTATCCGGCTTTTACATGTACAATTTCAGCACCGATTGCCGTGACATGTTTGCCTGGGCAATCATGGAGACTGCAGCCTGCTGTCTGACACTCTCATCGATCATCCTGCTGGTCTCAGCAGCTTCATCTATGTCGGTAATAAGTGACTTTACCGCTTCTTTGCTGCTGATGATGGTGTCATTGAGTTTAAGCTGCTGCGAGGCGATGGCATCAAATGCCTTTGCTTCGGAGAGGTAACTTAGCATATTTTCTATTTCTGCATCAATCTGGTCGACAACGCTTGTCGCAGTCCCCCCACCTTCTCCTCCACCTTCTTCTTCTGCCGCTAATTCCAAGGCATCGATATCGGTACTGCTGGATACATTAGTGAACTGCATCGTCAGTGTACTGTTCCCCTGTGGATTAAGCACAACAGAGGCTATGGATTCTGTAGTCTGCATTATGTCTTTACCATCGACCTTGCTGTTTCCCAGGGTTTTACTGATCTTGGTTTTCAGAGAGTCGAATTCTGCTTTATACTCAGCCTTTTGGTCATCATCGGCTGCGCTTTCATATTGCTGAGCCAGAGTCTTGAGTTTGGTGAGATCTTCATAGATAGCACCGCCGGCCTGGACAGCAGCAGAGGTTAAGGTTTTGAACTCTGTGAGATTTTCCTTAACTTTCTGATAACCGCTGATTTCGGTACTGAGTTTATTGGATCGGATAAAACCCAGAAGATCTTCAGCAGCGTTCTGGAATTTTTTTCCAGAAGCGATTTTAGTGAGAGTTGAAGCGAGCTGTTGATTACCAGTATTATAGATACTGGCCAGTTGAGACGAAGCGTAGTTTACGCCACCGATCATAGGACCTCCCTTGTATGTTTTGACCTCCGTGTCATCCGAGTGGAGCTTCCCTTTTCCGCCCGGTTGACCATTTTTGGTTT
>JAAYPC010000046.1 GCA_012519985.1 Fibrobacter sp. | reverse complement strand
TGATGATGATCAGCAGTTTGATAGTGAAAGGACGCTTTCGCTGTATGATTTCAGGCGTCCTGACCGTGTATCAAAAGACCAGATGCGGACACTGCAGAACCTCCATGAAAGTTATGCAAGACAGTTTTCGACTACACTTACCAATTTTCTAAGAACATTTGTAGAGATAGAACTGGTGAGTGTGGATCAGTTGACATATTCAGAATTTGTCATGTCCATTTCCAATCCCAGTTGCATTTATGTTTTTAAAATGGAGCCACTTGATGGAAATGCGATAATAGAAATAAATCCATCTCTGGTGTTTTTTATAATTGACCGGCTATTTGGGGGGCAGGGAAGGCCTTCGGAACAGAACAGAGAATTGACTCTTATTGAGCAGAATGTGATTCATCGCATTGTCGAGCGCAGCCTGAGTGACCTTAAGGATGTATGGGAGCATGTTGGTGTGTTCAGTCCAAAGATCGAAGCTTATGAGACTAATCCTCAGTTTGTACAGATAGCACCTCCGGGAGAAACGGTTATTCTCATCTCTCTGGAAGTGCGAATGCAAAATGCTTCAGGACTGATGAGTATCTGCTTTCCATATATGCTACTTGAAGGAATCATAAACAACCTTTCCGGGGAATCCTGGATGTCTTCTCAGAGCACTGCAACTACCGAGACCAGAGCTGTTATGGAGGCAGAAATTAATGATGTGGAAATAACATTATCAACCCTTATCGGTAAGACTACTCTCACCATTCGTGATCTGCTTCAACTGCAGCGCGGTGATGTATTATGCCTTGAAAAGGCATTCGACAGTGATCTGATTGTGCAAATAGAGGGCAAAAACAAAATGGCCGGGCGTTCTGGACTTATCGGAAGAAAAAAGGCAGTGAAAATCACCAGAATTCTCGAGAAGGAGGTTCCAGGCTGCAATGAGTGACATTCTATCCCAGGAACAGATTGATGCTTTGCTTGCATCGGACGGATTTGGCGAAAACGGGGCTCATGAAAAATCACCCGTTGATAAATACTCTGCCTTGAACGGCTTTTTTGAGATTTTCTGTACACAAGCAGAAAATGTCATCACTACCGTTGTCAATAAGCAGACGACATTTACACCTCAGAATCCAAAGAAAGCGGATTTGGCAGAAATCAATGAAAAAATGAATGCCGTGGTATTGTCACTTTCTTTGGGCTTTAAATCTGGTCTGGAAGGTGAATTTTACCTTATCATGGCTAAAAAAGAGGTAGCTATACTCTCGGATCTGATGACTATGGGTGACGGATCAGCCGAGTACAGCGAGGACCATAAAGATGCCATAGGAGAGATGTTCAACCAGGTTTTAGGTGCTTTCTGTGTGGCTTTCGGGAAAGAGATGGGATTGTCAATCTCTGCAGAAAATGTAATGGTCAATGAATTCGATCTGGATAACCCTCCATTTACCATTGATTCTTTTGACATGATTGAGACCAAGTTGACACTGGATGGATTCGCCGACTCTTCAGCCTTTTTCCTTCTTCCTGAAGCAATTAGCGAACAGATTGGTAAATACAGTAAAAGAGAGGAAAACCTTGAGTCGGTTTCTGATCAGGTAGGGTTGAATATGGAGGAGCTTGATGACCTCTCAAAGGTGACCTCTTTCAGCCCCTCTGACAGTGATTTCATGGAGACCTCCATAACAGCTCAGTCAATAAAAGACTCAAATGCCAACATTGACATGTTGCTGGATGTCGAGCTGGATGTAAGTATAGAGCTGGGAAAAACTCTGCTGTCGATAAAAAGGGTGCTGGAGTTGGCTCCGGGTTCCATTGTGGAGTTAGACCGTATGGCTGGTGAGCCGGTTGATCTGCTGGTAAATAACAAAGTAGTCGCTAAAGGTGAAGTCGTAGTTATTGATGAGAGTTTTGGAATAAGGATTGTTTCCTTAGTATCCGCGGAAGAGAGAATAAGAAGCCTCAGATAAAAATTGGAATTTGTTTGGAATTTATGATTTGTGATTTGGGGCTTTCTATTCTCCTAACTGCCACTTAAATCTCCACCCCCTAAATCTCCCGATGCACATCGGGAGATTTAAGATCGCATAATGTAACTGTGAACTTGACCATAGGGTTTTATTAAATGTTGCTTTGGACGTTCTTAAGTCCCCCTTTGAGGGATTTAGGGGGCCTGGAATTTTAGGGGGTAGAGGGAATTTCAAGCATTAAATACTAAACAAATCCCAATAGCCAATCAATCAAATTCCAATTCCTGTTTCGGATTTCGAATTTCGAATTTCGCCTTTTCCACTCCTTACTCCTGCTCCTGTTTAAAATTTTTGTATTGTAATTTGGAATCTGTTTAGAATTTAAGATTTGTGATTTGCGACTTGTAATTGGTATTTGCATTATCCTCACAATAATGAGATAATCTGTTTAAAATCTGGTACTTACTGCCTTCAAAGGAGAAATCGATTGAGTTCAAGAGAGCAAGACTTTTCTGGAACACAGAAAAATAAAGTCAATATCCTCTTTTTTATTGTTTTGTTCTTTGTTTCTGTTGTTCATGCCCAGAATCCCGCTTCAGGAGAAACTGGAGATTTTGACATAAAAAAAGTGAGAGAGGCTGTTTTTACAACAGGAGATACTACCTTAAACGAAAATGTTCAATTGAGAAAGGATGCTGAAAACTATTCGTTTGTTATATTCAGAGTCATTTTTTATCTGGCAGTGGTGATAGCCGTGATTTTTGCGGTTGCCTGGATTGTAAAGAAAAGTGGTCTCACCGGTTCATCAAGAATTGGCGGTGGTGGGGCAATGGATGTTCTTGAGATTTTGCCATTCGGGCAGAATCGTACGATCACCATGGTAAGGGTGATGGATGCAGTTTATCTTCTGGGGCAGACACCACAGTCAATTGTTTTATTGGAGAAAATAGAAGGACAGAAGGCAATCGATCTGATAGCTTCATCAAAGGGGGGAAGCTCGATTGTTCAATTCAAGGATGCTTTCAATAGTTTTCTCAGTAAAATGAAAAAGCAGGGATGAGTTCTGTCATGGAATTTCTTTATAATAAAAAAGCAATGCCAAACGTTCGATTAATTATAAGAAGTGTAAGGAATGCGATTCTGAGAGCGTACAATGTACTGCTGGTCTGTAAGGGAATTCTTGCAGCAGTAATGGTTCTTTTCGGTCCAGCGCTTGTAACTGTAAGCGCGCAGACCTTGCCCAAACTTACCTTGTCAGTTGCTGATACCAGCAAACCAGGTGATGTAGCTGTTGCGCTTCAGGTGTTGTTTCTGATCACCATACTTGCCCTTGCTCCTTCTATTCTGATAATGGTTACTTCATTTGTAAGAATAGTGATCGTATTGTCATTTCTGCGTCGGGCTTTAGGTACCCAGACCATGCCACCGGATCAGATAATGGTTGGGTTGTCACTGTTTCTTACTTTTTTCATAATGATGCCGGTGTTTACAGAGATAAATGACAGGGCAATTCAGCCATATCTTTCACAGGAGATACAGTTTAACGAAGCACTGGGAAGAGCCGGAAAACCGGTCCGAAATTTCATGCTGCGGCAGGTAAGCGAAAAGGATGTGGCTTTATTTGTCAGAATATCAAAAATGCAGCCTCCTAGAAACATCGATGATCTTCCCTACGAGGTAATAATACCGGCATTCATCACAAGTGAATTGAAAACCGGATTTATCATCGGATTCATACTCTTCATTCCTTTTCTGGTGATAGATATGATAGTAGCCAGCGTACTTCTTTCTATGGGTATGATGATGTTACCGCCTGTAATGATTTCGATGCCTTTTAAAATTGTGCTGTTTGTCCTGGTGGATGGTTGGCATCTGATAATACGGCAAATGGTAACTTCTTTCAGGTAGGAGTTGTATTGTGGATGCCGCAATGGTAGTGGAAATAGGACGAAATGCGCTGTTAATTACGCTTCTGGTATCAGGGCCGCTTCTAATTGTGGGACTTCTTATCGGTCTGATAATAGGAATTTTCCAGGCGGTTACCCAGATTCATGAGATGACTCTTACTTTCATTCCGAAAATTCTGGCCATGCTTCTGGTCTTCCTTCTTCTTTTCCCCTGGATGCTTCTTAAGCTGGTGGAATACACCTATGGGCTCTTTGATCTTATAGGAAAGGTGACCAGGTAATGGAGTTGATACCTTTCAACGTTGACCAGGTGATATTTTTTCTTCTCATTTTCGTAAGGATCAGTACAATTATTGCGCTACTTCCGGTGTTTGGTTCCTGGTCCATTCCTTTTCAGTTAAAAATCGGTTTATCGCTTCTGCTTGCTGTCATTCTGTTTGGATCGGTTATGAGTACGGGGATAGATACAACGATTCCATTTTCACCGGGTCTGTTTATTATGCTGATCATTAAGGAAGTCATGGTAGGCCTGGCTATAGGCTTTGTTTCATCGATGCTTTTTACAGCAGTCCAGTTTGCAGGTTTACTGATAGATACCGAGATGGGATTTGGTTTTGTAGAGATGGCAAATCCTTTTACTGATGAGCCGGTAACCGTGCTGGGTCAGTTTCAGGTCATTATATTTACTATCCTTTTCCTGCTTTTCAATGGTCATTATTTTCTTGTCCTGGCGATTCAGAAAAGTTTTGAACTGGTGCCCCTGATGGGGGTAAATTTTTCAGGAGATAAAATGACGATGCATATCATCACCATGATAAGCAACATTTTCATTCTGGCTTTGAAGTTTTCTGCACCAGTCTATGTTACTCTCTTTCTTACCGAGCTCGCACTTGGAGTAGTTGCCCGTACTGTACCACAGATAAACATCTTTTTTGTCGGAATGCCCCTGAAAATAATTGTAGGACTCGGTGCTACAATTCTGGCTCTTCCGATGTTGTCGGTCTTGTTTCGAAAAACTGTGGAATTGCTGATTCAGGATATTTGGCGTCTTTTGTATCTGATGGCCTGATAATAATGAGGTAAAAAATGGCTGAAGAATCCAATGATGAGAAGACTGAGGCCCCGTCAGAAAAAAAAAGGCAGGATGCAAGAGAAAGGGGTACGGTTGCTAAAAGTACAGAGATAAACTCGGTGATAGTACTTCTGACCGCTCTTTTCCTGATGAAGATTCTTGGACCATGGATTATAAAAGAACTAAGCAGCAGCATGATAGAATTCATGAGAACCATCTCGGATACAGGAATGGATTATTCCAGATTAATGGTTCTTTTACGGAAAGCATTAGTGCTGATGGCAAAAGTCGCTGCTCCAATTACTGGTGGTATATTGATAATGGGTATCGTGGCCAATGTGGTTCAGGTTGGATTCCTGTTTACTCTAAAACCACTGATGCCCAAGCTGGAGAAAATCAATCCGGTTTCCGGTTTCACCAGACTCTTCTCAATGCGTTCTATTGTTGAGACCATAAAAAATATTATAAAGCTGAGCATTATCATCACTGTCGCTTATATTACTCTGAAAAAAGAGTTCGGGACTATGCTAACCCTCTCCGATGCATCAGTTCTGTCAATATGGACCTACGCATTGGCAGCTTCTTATAAGGTTATTTTAAGAATCGCCCTGGCAATGATAATAATCGCAGTGCTTGATTATGCCTATCAGCGCTTTGAACATGAAAAGCAATTAAAAATGACTCACCAGGAGGTAAAGGAGGAGAGAAAACAGCTTGAAGGAGATCCGCAGGTGAAATCCAGGATCAGATCCCTTCAAAGAGAGATGGCAAGGCGTCGCATGATGGAGCAGGTACCAAAAGCTACCGTTGTGGTTACAAACCCCACTCACTTAGCCATTGCATTGCGGTACGAACCAAAAGAAAATGATGCACCGGTGGTTGTAGCAAAAGGAAAGGATCTGATTGCCCAGAGGATAAAAAAACTGGCCAAGGAAAACAATATCCCTGTTGTAGAAGATAAACCTCTGGCCCGTTCGATGTATAATAAGGTTGAAGTGGGATTTCCGATACCTGTGGAATTTTTCACAGCCGTAGCAGAAGTAATGGCTTATGTCTATCGTCTTAAAAACAGGAATGCCGCATGATAAAAATGGTTTTTGAAATATTTGCTTTGTTTATTGTCGTCAATCTGCTTTGTTCACCTGCACCTACAGAAGTAAGTTCAGATTCTGAAAGTTCAATCCGGCTCAGCCTGGAAAAAGTTGAGCGGGACAGTGCTGTTTTTTCTGGTAAACCCATTCTTGCCATTGTGGAAACCGATGATTCTACAGTATTCAGCGACTTTGCATGGCATACCGGAATGGGCAAACTAATCATTCCACAAGGAATGGTTAAAAAAAATGCAAAGAGATTTGAAGTCAATCTTTACTGGATAAATTATCCATCCAGAAAAGATAATCTGACAAACAGCTATTTCGATACGGTTTATATTACCATTGGCGGTGGATTAAGGGAAAGCAATAAGGTACGGGTAAAGGTTACCAATCTGCCTGTGATTATCGATAGTATTATGATAGAAGACAATGTCTTTAATGGAAGTGACAAGCATATAAGATATCAGACCAGGGATGATGAAACCGAATTGTCTGTGCAGTTTTTTGCCCGTGATCTGGATGGGAAGGTTCCTGATCTGACCTTTTCCGGTAATAAAGGTAAAATCGATGCAATCGAACGTAAATCCCATGCAGATGACCTATAATATGGCTTTAGGAGTTATAATTGATACAATACATTTTCTGATATTTGATCACCAGGGCTCAAGTGAATATCGTGATGTCTTCATAAGCAGCTATGTGAAAAACATTCCTCCGGTTGTGGACAGTATCGTTTTGGGGGATACTACTCTTAAGGGAGATCGCCATTATGTTTTTAGTTTTTCTAAAATGGATACACTCAAAGTTAAGGCACATGCTTATGATCCCGAAGGCGATGAGCTCACATATTTCTGGAGCTCAACTGGTCATAACCTGATTAAAATAGATGATGATACCGGTGAAGAGATGTCCTATGTCTGCACCACAGGAGATTGTCAAGATACACTGAAAGAAACCACTGTTGTAATTGATACTCTGAAACTGGTGGTCAAAGATATTTATAATGACAGTTCAGTGGTTAATATAGAATTGATTAAGGGGGAAAATAATAAAAAGGAGAAAACAAGGGATATAGAGACAAATGATTCGATTATTGTCATACTGAGATAATTTGCAGATTTCAACCTGATCTTACAGAGAGATATTACCCGAAACGCACTACCCACTGCGCCACGGTAGGCTTATTTTTATCTGCGGCGTATATCAGGACTTTAATGTGTTTAGAACAGCCGATTTACGCGTATGTTTGATTCCAAAGTATTTAGAAGTGGCTTTATACGCGTATGCTGAGACCCCCAAGTGTTTAAAGGTGCCTTTTCACGCGAAACTTGACCCATCAAAAGTACTTAGAACAGCGTTTTTATGCGAATATTGACAATCCAAAGTGTTTAGAACAGATTTTTTATGCGAAAAATCGCACCTCTAAAGTGTCTGATCTCCCGAATATTGCGAAAAACCGCACTTTTAAAGTGTCTGGTCTCTCGAATATCGCATGAAAAGCCACTTCTAAAGTGTTTGGGGGACCGTGTTTACGCGTGAAAAGCCACTATTAAAGTGTTTAGGCTTCCGGATTACGCGTGAAAAGGTACTTATAAATTGTTTTGGTCTCTCGAATTACTCGTGAAAAGGCATTTCTAAGGTGTTTAGTCTCCAGGATTACGCATATAATGGCATTTTAAAGTGGTTAAACTGTCAATATTACGCGTGTAAAGGCTCTTGTTAAATATTTAGGCTGCCGAGTTTACGCGTAAAACGGCAATTTAAAGTGTTTAGGCTGTAGAATTACACATGAAAAGGCACTTTTAAAGTGTTTGGTCTCCCGAATTGCGCGTATAAAAACATCTCTAAAATGTAAAAACTGCCAAATTACGTGTGAAAAGACACTTCTAAAGTGTTTTGTCTCCCAAATTGCGCGTATAAAGGTACTTCTAAAGTATTCATACGGGCAGATTCGCACAGTAACATGATTAAGAACTGTAAGAAGAACGGACCGAAGTTAGTTTTGGAGAAGGGGTAATGTTAGGTTCTCTGATTATCACTTCCCATGAACTTTGTCTTTAAGTAGTGGTATTCCTCCGTCCCCCCGCGCCTTCATCTATTTTCCAAAACAGGCCAACTATTTCCAGAAAAAAACTGGCTAGTCTAAACAGTACCCGCTAAAAGGCCCAAAATTTAACAGAATTTGTTCCAGATTGTAGAACACTTTTTTCCCCTCTCCAATTCAAATCTGCCACAATTCAAATTGCTGTATCTTATGTTATAGTTTGAATATTGCTCATGACCAAACAAGTGGAAGTTTCAATGGATCAGAAAATGCAGATAAAAAAAACGATGCTGTTATTTATTGCGGCACTTTTTTTTATAAAAACAGTTTGGGCAGACAATCCTGTTGTACAGACAATTTATACCGCAGATCCAGCTCCTATGGTGTATAATGACCGGGTTTATGTTTATACCAGTCATGATGAAGATGTATTGCAGGACAATTTCTTCACCATGAGAGACTGGAGGTGTTATTCATCTACAGACATGGTAAACTGGACTGATCATGGAACAGTGGCATCACTGAAGTCATTCAGTTGGACGGGTAATAACGGTGCCTGGGCTCCACAGACAATTTATCGCAGTGGAAAGTTTTTTCTGTATTGTCCTATACATATGAAAGGAATCGGTGTTCTGGTCTCAGACAGCCCTTTTGGTCCGTTTACCGATCCGCTTGGAAAACCCCTGGTCAGCGGTGGTTCTGGCGATATAGATCCCACGGTATTCATCGATGATGACGGACAGGCGTATCTTTACTGGGGAAATCCATATCTTAAATATGTAAAATTGAACGGGAACATGATTTCTTATTCCGGGAGAATCGAAGAGATAAATCTTACTGTTGAAAGTTTCGGAAGACGTTCCAATACCGAAAGAGCTACTTCTTATGAAGAAGGGCCCTGGTTCTACAAACGAGACAACCTGTACTACATGGTTTTTGCAGGTGGACCGATTTCAGAACACATTGCCTATTCTACCAGTAACAGCCCCACAGGTCCCTGGAAATACAGGGGGGTAATAATGCCCACCCAGGGAGGGAGTTTCACAAATCATGCGGGAGTAATTGATTACAAGGGAAACTCCTATTTCTTTTATCACAATGCAGCATTGCCCGGAGGCAGTGGTTTTAATCGTTCCGTATGTATAGAACAATTTGAATACAATACCGACGGTACATTTCCAACCATAAATATGTCAAAAAACGGTCCAGTACCGGCTGATAATCTCAATCCTTACGATACGGTTCAGGCAGAAACCATCTGCTGGGAAAGTGGTGTTGAGACAGAGGCCTGTAGCGAGGGTGGGATGATGGTAACCTCCATTTCCAATGGAGATTATATCAAAGTAAAAAGTGTCGATTTCGGTGATGGTGCCAATTCATTTGAAGTACGGGCTGCAAGTGGGTCTTCCGGAGGTTCAATAGAACTGCGTCTGGGAAGTCAAACTGGAACACTTGTTGGTACCTGTAATATCAGCGGTACCGGTGGTTGGGACAAATGGCAAAATTTCCGGTGTGATGTCAGTGAGTGCAGTGGTGTAAAAGATCTGTTTCTGGTCTTCAAGGGATCTGGTGAACCGTTCCGCCTTAACTGGTACATCTTTGAGGGATCTTCCGGTTATCGATTGATTGTGCAGACATCAGGACAGGGAACAGTAAACCGTTCACCATCCGGAAACCGTTTCTCTGAAGGTACAATGGTCACATTGACTGCAGAGCCTGAGGATGGCTGGGAGTTTAGTGGGTGGAGTGGAGAGGAAATCAGCGGGAATCAGAACACATTAACAATTGTCATGAATTCTGATAAAGATGTGACAGCTCTTTTTAAACGCATTACAAGTGATGGCAATCTGGTGCTTAATGGGGATTTCAGTAATGGAGAAGATAACTGGACCCTTAATGTCTGGAGCGGCAGTGCAACCGGAAGCGTGATCAATGGTGAATACAATGTTTCAGTTTCAGAAACATCTGATAAAAACCATGACATTCAACTTGTTCAGAACGGAATCTTTCTGGAGAGAGGCATCACTTACAAGGTCTCTTTTGACGCCTATTCATCATCGGACAGGAATGTGGAAGTCAATATGGAAATGGCCGATGATCCATGGACAAGCTATCTGAGTAAACTTCAGGACTTCAGTATTAATACTTCAAAGCAGTCGTTTTCCTTTGTGTTCAAGATGGAAGAGTTAACGGACGTAAATGCGCGGTTGGGATTTAATGTAGGCACCAGTGCTTCTTCTGTTACAATAGATAACGTATCAGTCAGAGTTTACGATTCGACTGAAACAGCTTTCAGAAAAATGCCGGTTAAATCATCTTCGTCTATGAAAGTAAACTGCAGTAATTCTACATTGCAGTTGAGTTTTATACCGGAAAAAAGTGGGGTGGCATTTATAAGAATTTATGACTTGAGAGGTAAAGTGATAAAAACTGAAAGAATTAAGATTCGGGCGGCTGAATTAAACAAAAGAAGTTTAAGGTTATCGAAGATTTCGAAGGGTTATTACGTTATAAAAGTCTTTGCTGGTGGGACAAATATGGGCACTTCTGAAGTGCTTTTTACAGAATAAAAACAGCCGCTGCTGTTTGAACCAGACCTTAATTCATTGGTTTCTGTCAGTTGGCAGGAGTGTAAAGGTGGTAATGTGTAATTATTATAAGATCAGGATCTGAGGGAATCTGCAGATAGTGTACTGATGAACCAGTCCTGAAATCTTTTGGGATTCAAAGGGTAAAAAGTTATGAGTTTCAGGTGTTTAAATCCAATAATTTTTCCTGCTCTCTTCTTAAGCGTTTTGACATCATTTGCAGAAACGGTTCAGAACCCCATAATATGGGCTGATATTCCCGATCCTTCCATAGTACGTGTAGGTAGTGAATACTATATGAGTCACACCACCATGCACATGGCTCCCGGAGTACCTATAATGAAGTCAACAGACCTGGTCAATTGGCGTACTGTAGGTTACGCATACTCTACTCTTGTCAAAAACGACCAGATGAATCTCACTAATGGAAAAAACGCATATAGTCAGGGATCATGGGCCAGCAGTATCCGGTACAAGGATGGAGTCTTCTATGTTTTGACATTCTCATATACTTCAGGCAAAACTCACCTTTACTCAACCACAGATGTGGAAAAGGGACCATGGAAAGAGGTTCAGTTTTCTCCGGCATATCACGATCCGTCGCTTTTTATGGACAGTGATGGGAGAAATTATATCGTTTACGGAGGAAGTGACATTCGTATCGTGGAATTAAATTCAGATATGACTGCACTAAAAAGTGGCGGGCTTAACAAAATCCTGATTCCAAATGCCCAGAGTATGGTAGGTAGTTATATAGTCAATGCCGAAGGTGCACATGTTGAAAAAATAAATGATTGGTACTATGTTTTTCTGATTTGCTGGCCAAGCTCGGGTTACGACGGACGCACCGTTTTGGTATATCGCAGCCGAAAGATTGACGGAACCTATGAGGGAAAGGTTGCACACAGCAGCAAAGGTGTAGCACAGGGTAGTGTCATACAGGCTGTGGATGGATCATGGTGGGGGTATCTTTTTCAGGATAATGGCTCAGTTGGACGTAGTCCCTGGTTGATGCCAGTCACCTGGCAAAATGATTGGCCGGTGTTTAACGGTGGTGTTTCACCCAATACAATAAACATACCTGTAAATACAGCTCCGGGAACAGCAGGAGTTGTCACAAGCGATGATTTCAGCTCTCCTGTCATGAAGCTGGAGTGGCAATGGAATCACAATCCTGATAACAATAACTGGTCCTTAACAGAACGCCAGGGATATTACCGGATCAAAACCAGTCGCACTGATGCACAGGTGGTTGATGCCAGAAACTCTTTGACACAGCGAAGTTTCGGACCTAAATGTTCAGGGCGTATTGCAATGGATGTTTCAGGAATGAAGGATGGTGATGTGGCTGGATTGTGTGCGTTACAATATGGATACGGCTATGTGGGTGTTAAAAAATCCGGAACAGATTTATCGGTAATAATGGTCAACGCCAAATCCGGAAGTCCCACAGTGGTAGCAAACAATTCAATCAGCCAGGACAGGGTTTACCTTCGGGTGGATATGGATTTCACTAATCGAACCGACAAGGCGACCTTTTTCTACAGTCTGGATAGTCTTACCTGGCTTCCCATTGGAAATACCTTACAGATGAGTTACGATCTTAAGCATTTCATGGGGTACCGGTTTACTTTGTTTAATTATGCTACAAAAAGTGCTGGTGGACATGTTGATTTTGACTGGTTCGAGATTGGAAGTTCCTATACTGATGTAATCAGACTTGATGAACTTGTTGATGGTTTCAGGCTCTCTGTTGGAACCGTTGGACGGGGAAAAGTAAAATGCTCTCCAGACAGTACTGTTTATGAAAAGAGTACGAAGGTTACACTCACAGCACAACCCGAAGACGGTTGGGTTTTCAGCAACTGGAGTGGCGATGCTACAGGAGATCAAAATCCCTTAACTGTCACCATGGATGCCACGAAATCGATTACAGCTAATTTCACAACAAAAGACGGTAAACAGGATCTTATCCAAAACGGTACTTTTTCATCAGGAACAGATGGGTGGACGTTTAATAACTGGAGTGGAACTGGCACTGGGAATGTAGTGGATGGTGAATATCGGATCACTGTTGATAGTGTTGCAGATAGTTATTATGACATACAGGTAGTTCAACAGGGAATAAAACTGGAGAAAGATAAAATGTATCGTCTTATGTACGATGCTTATGCGTCATCTGACCGCGTATTGAATGTAAATGTGGGTATGCCGGAAGAACCCTGGACAACGTTTTTAGGCAATATAGTCGCTGGGAAAAAAGAGGTCCGCCTCACAACATCAAAACAGACCTTTTCTCTTGATTTCACCATGGATGAACCTACATATAATAATTCCAGAGTTGAATTCAGTGCTGGAACAGAGGTATCGTCTGTTTATATAGATAATGTTTCTCTTTTTGAAATAATAAAAACAGGCGTGTTAAGATCAGACAAGAACAAAGGATATAAAAAAGTAAATGTGTACCAAAAAGGCTCCTTTATAATCATTGATTTTAAAACAGATGAATTCAGTGATGGGACAGCAGACCTTTATGATCTTCAGGGAAAAGTTGTATGGAAAGTACGGTTTAATAATGGTTCCGGTAACGTCCGCAAGATCAATTTCCATGGTGCTGGATTGTCAGAAGGATACTACGTTTTAAAGGTTAAGACAGGTAAAACCGAGTTTAAATCAGGGATTGTACTGACCGGAAGATAAAAACCTATTCAGTATACAAAAAAGAGACAAGATTCAAATATGATAAAAAACAATTTTTATAGTGGTGGAATGGTTTTTAAATTAAGTCTGATCTTCATGACACTTCCTAATGTCGGGTTAGCTCAGACACTGATAGATTATTTTTTGCCGATGCCAATCGTTAAACCTTTGAAGACAGACAAATGGGGCTGTGCTGCAGTAGGACCACGGGATATAGGTAATGGTCTGGAAGATACGACTAACAGATCATACAGTTACTGGGATGGTCCGATTATAAAAGGACCGGATGGAAAGTATCACATGTTTGCGAGCCGGTGGAACCAGAATGGCGGGCACTGGGCATGGCTGAGTTCTGTAGGGATTCATGCTGTAAGTGAATCGATAATGGGGCCATACATTGATAAAGGATTAACATGGCCAACCAACTCAGGAGGTAAGGGACACAATCTGACAATATTACAGCTCAAAGATGGTATATATGCATCGGTTGTCAGCGATACCCGACCTGGGGATTTTTTTACGGCTCCATCGCTGGACGGTCCATGGAGTTTTGCTGGTTCAATTGAAATAGATCCTAACGGGTTTAGCAGACCCAGAGAAATTGCCAATCTAAGCATAATAATACGTCCAGATGATGACAAATTCATGATTATTGAGCGCCATGGACAGATAATGACCAGTGATAAACTGACCGGACCCTATAAGGTCCAGTGCAATTCTATTTACAGTGGTCTTGCACCTAATCTTGAAGATCCGGTCTTATGGTACAGTGGCGGGTATTATCATGTAGTGGTTAATTCATGGAGTGATAAAAAAGCTTATCACCTCAGATCAAAAGATGGAATAAGGAATTGGACAAATGAAGGTCTGGCTTTTGATCCCAGATCAGATTTCCTGAGGTATACAGATGGGACTGTAAACCGATGGGCTAAAATTGAGCGTCCAGGGGTTTTCATAGAAAATGGTCATGTCACTCACTGGACTTTTGCAGTAATTGATTCTGAAAAAGAAAATGACCATGGAAACGATGATCATAACAGCAAAGTCATTGTGGTACCTTTTGATGGGGTCGGGTTTGATGGAGTAATAATTCCCCCGCATCGGGACACTGTGTATAACGGCAAATTTGAAACCGGAAAGAATGGCTGGACACTCAATATATGGGATGGGAGTGCAACAGGTGATGTAATAAACGGGGAATACAGGGCAATAATCTCAAGCATTGGAGAAAATAATCACGATATTCAACTCGTGCAGGCCGGACTTATTATCGAAAAGGGCAAATCTTATGAAGTAACTTTTGATGCTTACGCGGTGACAAACAGGACTCTGGAAGTAAACGTAGAAATGGAGAATGATCCCTGGACCAGTTATCTTCAGACTCCAGAAATAATTAATCTTACCACCACAAAAACTTCCTATTCCATTTTTTTTAAAATGGGACAGCCTACCGATTCAAGTGGTCGACTGGCGTTTAACTTTGGAGGAGCAACCGGGACAATTTACCTGGACAATGTTAAAATCCAGCAGACTACTGAAATTTCCCATGCGCCTTTAGTCGGTAAAAAGCTCAATTTAAAACCGGATGTCAGTTACCAGAAATCCTCTTTGCGAATCAGATCCGGTTCTGATCCAGATAATCGGTTATCGGTTTATTTACTGGATCTTACCGGAAAAGTTATCAACAGAAGAGATCTGCAATCCTGCTCAGAACACACCTGGAATTTAAAGCTTTCCGGGTTACCTGGTGGAATCTATGTTGTCGGACTCAAGGAAAATGGAAAGCTTATCAAAAGTAGCAAAATTCTGCATAGAAACTGATCCGGTAGTGTTCCAATTTGTGGAACACATTTTATCCTGAATCTTCTGTAATTTACTGGAATCTGATGATTTATCCTTATTTTATCAATAACTGCAAAGCCTGAAAGAGTTAGTATGCACATGAGACTCATCAGAAGGAATTGGATCGGTCATGGATTGACAATCATCTTTATCGGGCTTGTAACCGGGATTTTTGCTGGGGATTGTATCGTTCAGTTTGAAGATATTCAACAGCGGATGTCCGGTTTTGGCGGTTCGACTGCCTGGGCTGGCGGTCTTAAAGACGAACTGATAACAGAACTTTTTTCTCCCACAGAGGGCTGCGGATTGACTCTGGTTAGAATGAGAATAGCTCCCAACGGAACAACCGGTGATGGTGAAATAGATATTGCGAAAAAGGTTCAGGCGCTGGGTGCCTCTATATGGGCAGCCCCATGGTCTCCTCCAGGTGATTGGAAAGATAATAATAGTGTGAATAATGGAGGCAGCCTTCTTCCTTCACGTTATCAGGACTGGGCTGACCGGCTTGTTTCTTACATTAAAAACCTGCAGTCAAAGGGAGTTGACCTGAAATGGATTTCTGCACAGAATGAGCCAAACTGGACAGCCGAATATGAATCATGCAGATATACACCAGAGCAGCTTGCTACTTTCATTGGAAAATATCTGGGTCCATCACTGGAAAAAGCCGGATTAAAAACCGGAATCATTGCACCGGAAGTTATTAACTGGGGATCACTTAAACCATTTGGCGATGCGATATTAAACGATCCTGACGCGGCAAAATACTGCGATGTTATTGCATCGCATTCTTATGGAGATGAACCGACCAGTTCCCGTGGTTATCCATATAACCTTGTCAAAGAAAAAGGGAAAGAACTATGGGAAACTGAGTATGGATTTGATCAGTTTGCTGGCGATGAATCCATGACACCCGGTATTGCTATCGCTAAACAGATGCATGGTCAGATTGTCAACGGTCCGGTAAGTGCATATCACACATGGTGGATTATTCCTGCAGACGGAGTGAATGGAACTGCATCCAACGGTCTGGTAATGCGCGGGCACGTGATTCAACGTGGTTATGTGATGGGTAATTACAGTCGGTTTGTGAGACCAGGTTCTTATAGGGTCAGTGCAACCGATAACCCTTCTTCTGGTATTTATGTTACTGCATATCGCAATGACTCTCTCGGACAGTTAACAATCGTTGCAATAAATGAAAATACCACTGCAAAAGAGCAGAAATTCATTCTGGATGGTATATCCGTGCCTGCGGTGACTCCGTGGGAAACTTCTGAAGAGGTCAAATTGACCGCCCGTAACCAGGTCACTGCAGGCAGCAGTTTCACCTGGACTCTTCCTGCCAAAAGCGTTGTCTCTTTTGTAGGTTTATATAATCCCGGTTTACGGCTAAGTATAGAGACTATCGGCCGGGGAACAGTTATTCGTGACCCTGATCTTGCCATTTTTGATGAAGGACAAACTGTAACACTTACAGCTCAGCCGCAACCGGGTTATGTATTTTCCAGTTGGAATGGTTCTGGTTTGAGTGGGGCCGAAAATCCGGTTACTCTGACTATGGATGAGGATAAAGCGATTACGGCACTTTTTACACGTGGTACTGCAGATGGTAACCTGGTACTTAATGGTGACTTCAACTCCGATTCAGCAGAATGGAGGCTCAATGTCTGGGATGGAGCTGCTACCGGTACAGTTGTGAATGAGGAATATAGAATTGCTATAGAAAGTACAGGCACAAACCCTCATGATATTCAGCTTGTTCAACCCGGCATTTATCTTGAAAAAGGTAAAAATTATGAGGTAAAGTTTGATGCTTTTGCGGCTTCAGAAAGATCACTGGAAGTAAATGTGGAGATGGCGGAGGATCCCTGGACAAGCTATCTGCCGCAATTGCAGCATTTTGAATTGACTAACTCTAAACAGACATTTTCTTTTCGTTTTAAAATGGAGCATGAGGACGATATCAATGGCCGTCTGGGATTCAATGTAGCACTATCAGATGCTGCAGTTACAATTGATAATGTCTCGGTTAGAGTCACTGAACCTTCATCTGTCTACAAGAGCAATCGTAACATCAGGAATTCTTCATTCAATGTGAGCTGTAGAAATTTTATCCTTAGAATAGAATCAAGAAGTCCTGTTGAGAAGGAATCATCTGTGCAATTATTTGATCTGAGAGGAAATCTTGTTAAGAATACTTCATTTCGAACCGCAGCCGGAACAGATGGAGTGTACAGTTATGATTTATCAAAACTGTCTAGTGGTGCCTATGTGGTGAAAATCGGAACAGAAAATATTGTTCATTCTTCAAAGATATTTCTGGCCAGATGAAGATGATGAACATATTTATTATACTACTGTGGGAATGTATGCATTGAGATCTTTAACTTTAACAGCAAACAAGTAAAAAAGATATATTATATAAATTTATTGAAAACTAAACAGGGAGTGTAACATGGTATTAAATCGCTCAATGTACCCGGGATTTTTGGTTATGGTGTTTCTGCTCATTCAGATGGTTTTGGCAGAAAATCCGATTATAACTCATAAATACACTGCTGACCCCAATGCAATGGTATATAATGGAAGGGTTTATGTGTATTGTTCGCGGGATGATAATAATAAAGGAGAAAGTTACGATATTGTTGATTATACACTCATTTCATCGGATGACATGGTTAACTGGACCGATCATGGTGAAGTATTTAAAGTGCCCAGGGATGCTTCTTGGGCAAACCGTGCTTATGCACCGGGGAGTGCTTACAGAGACGGTAAATTTTACCTTTATTTCCCTGATGGTGGATCATCGATAGGTGTGGCGGTTGGCGACAGGCCTGAAGGACCGTTTCAAGATGCACTGGGTAAAGCAATCGTCAATAAAAGCATGCCTAATTGTAATGTAGAGTGGCTTTTTGATCCGGCTGCATTTATTGATGATGATGGTCAGGCATATCTTTATTTTGGTGGTGGAGGATCTACTCCAGGTGAAAACCTAAGGGTTATCAAGTTAAATAAAGATATGATTTCCACAAGTGGAACTGCTGTAACAATTAACGCTCCACGCTCCTTTGAAGCTGCCTTTATGCATAAATACAATGGAACTTATTACTTCTCATATTCTACAGATTTTCAGGGCAGTTCAGCAAGAATAGATTATATGACAAGTAACAATCCAATGACCGGTTTTCAACATAAGGGCACTATTCTTGACAATCCCAATATTAATGGTAATAACATCAACATGGGCAATAACAATCACGCATCTGTGGTTGAATTTCAGGATAATTGGTATGTATTTTACCACGACCGCAGATTATCTAATCAGACATATAAAAGAAACGTAAGTGTTGATCTGGCATCTTATAATGCAGATGGAACCATGAAGAAATCAAGCTGTACCGAGAATGGACCTCCCCAGATCAAAGACCTCAATCCTTTTGATACAATTCAAGCTGAAACTATCAATTTGCAGTCTGGAATTAAAACCGATGTGTGCAGTGAAGGCGGGATAATGGTTACCTCTATTTCAAATGGTGACTATATCCGGGTTAAAGGTGTAAACTTCGGTGATGGAGCAGATAAATTTGAGGTTCGCGCTGCCAGCGGCTCTTCCGGTGGTACAATTGAACTGCGGTTGGGAAGTCAGAACGGAACACTTGTTGGAACCTGCGAAATCACCGGAACAGGAGCGTGGACTACCTGGAAGACTTTTCAATGTGATGTCAGCAACTGCACCGGTAAAAAAGACTTCCTTTATCTGGTTTTCAAAGGATCGGGTGAACCTTTCCGTTTGAACTGGTGGCGTTTCATGGTTTCTGGTTATCAGCTTTCTACCGAAACTGTTGGACAGGGAACAGTCAGCCGCTCTCCGGACAAATCGGGATATGAGGAGGGAGCTTCTGTTACTCTTACTGCTGAACCTGCGGATGGATGGCAATTTGCTGGCTGGAAAGGTGAAGGGATAAGCGGAAACGAGAATCCTCTAACCATAGAAATGACTGCTGATAAAACCATTTCCGCACTTTTTGCACGCAGTCCTGTAGATGGCAACCTGGTAATAAACGGTGATTTCAGCTCCGGAACAGATGAATGGACGCTTCATGCCCAGAATGGGATGTCAACCGGAAGTGTTGTTGAAGGAGAGTACAAAATAGCCGTAACCGGTGTATCAGAAATAAGAGATGGTGCCCGGCTTGTTCAGTCAGGACTCTTTCTTGAAAAGGGAAAAGAATACAAAGTAACATTCGATGCCTATGCAGCTTCAGAAAGATCCATTGAAGTGGATGTAAAGATGGCAGATGATCAAGGGGAAAGCCATCTGTCAAAAGTGCAGAAATTTGATCTTACCACCACAAAGAAGTCATTCTCGTTTAATTTTACAATGGGACAGGAAACCGATGTCAATGGGCAGATAAGTATTAACGCCGGTACTGAACCTGGTAATATTTACATTGATAATGTATCCGTAAAACTAGACAAAACAAATGTTATTGGTTCAGTAAGAACTGCTATACCTTCTGGTGTGAAGGTGAATGTCAGCAACTCAATCCTGAAGTTGAATTTTACAACACCAGGAAATGGATCGACATATATCAGACTCTATGATTTGAAAGGTAAAGTTGTAAAATCTGCAGAATTTCAGGCAAGTTCTGCTGCATACTATAGCCGTAGTTTTGACCTCTCAGATATATGCGAAGGATATTATGTCCTGAAAATAAGCAACGGAAATAAGACTATCAGCAGTTCAAAAATCCTGCTGATGAAGTAAAAAGGTGCATAACATTGTGCACCAAACCTGCTCATAATACAGGATTCAATAAGGAAAGAACATAGTAAATACCTCATCCGGATGAAAAACCGGATGAGGTATCCCTCCAGTCAAAACACGTGACACACTAAAAGAACGACAGTCGCATATATCATGGTTCAGGTAAAATCCTGAGGAGAAAATTCCCGTTTTCTAAACGCCTGATCATCCCGCAAGTGGCAAGCTGCTGAAGAATATTTGGAAATTCAGATATCAGCTCAATAAGAAGAAAAATCCGCAATTATCTGCATGGCATTTGTAATCTGTTCCTGATTACGGAACACTTTTTTCATTAACTTATCTGAAAATCATGAAGATTCCTTCTACATGCTTTAATTTATACCTGAATGAGCAATATTGGTAAAATTAAACACTGATTGGCAATAACTACATGAGGGGTGCATTTGTGGTTATCAATAAAGAGAGCAAGACACTGCATTCAATAATCAGGTCATCATCCATAACAGTATGTTTTCTTTTTCTGTTCACGGGTCTGGCTGCAGCACAAACCAAATTTTATGTGTCACCTTCTGGTAATGATGATAATCCTGGTACTATCAGTGCTCCTTTCAAGACTATCGCTGCTGCCCGTGATGCTGTACGTGCAATAAACAGCAGTATGTCAGAAGATATTATAGTATACCTGAGAGGCGGGACTTACAGTGTCAACAGCACAATAACATTCAGACCGGAGGATTCCGGGAAAAACGGATACAGGGTTTACTATATGGCATATCCTGGTGAAACACCGGTATTAAGTGGAGCTGTGAAGGTTACTGGTTGGACAAAACATAGTGGAGATATATACAAAGCTTCTCTTAACCGAACGACCAAGCTCAGAAACCTTTATGTCAATGATAAAAGAGCCCAGATGACCAGTAAAAGGGTTACTGCAAGAGGAGGGGAGGGAACCTATTCGGTAACCAAAGGACAGGCTGAGTGGGCATGGACAAGCGGCAGTAAAAGTGATGGAGTCAAATATAATTCATCAGACCTGCCCAATATTACCAGAAATAAGGATGACCTGGAGATTGTAAACGGTACCACATGGAACGAGAACATTGTCTGCGTCAGGGATGTCATCAGTACCAGTGACAATTACAGGGCATTGCTTTTGCAGCAACCATACGGTGCAATTGCTCAGACACCAGGATGGGGTGCGGCCTTTACTACTTCCGGAACACATACGATTTATAATGCATTTGAATTTCTTAATTCTCCTGGACAATTTTATTTCGACAAAACAGAAAAGCTCCTCTATTATTATGCGCGTCCAGGTGAAAACATGGAAACCGCTGATGTGCAGGCTCCGGTTGTAGAGAAACTGATTGATATTGCAGGAACATCACCGACCAACAGGGTGGAAAATATCTCTTTCCAGGGTATTACTTTTGCTCACACAGAGTTTAATCTTGTCAAAGTCGGAAACTCCTACGGCAAAACCACTTGTCAGGGAGCTAACGCATTTATTGCCTTCTATAACGATAACTGGCACAACACACAATACGAACTTCTTGACCTTCACCCAGGGATGATAACCGTTAATCACAGCGATTCAATCGATTTCATAGGGAATGTAATCAAACACAGTGGCTGCGATGGAATCAACATGGCTAACGACGTGATAAACTGTAATATTATTGGTAACTTTATAACCGATATCACCTCCAGTGGTGTGACCATTGGACACCCACAGCATGTTTATATTGGTGATGGTGGAACTCACGCTAAATACGCTCCCAGCGTCGAGAGAATCTGCAAGGATAACACCATCACCAATAATTTGCTATATGATATTAGTACTGCTCCGGGATTTGGAGGGTGTGCTGCAATAACCGCTTACTTCGTCGAAGGTCTTACAATTACCCATAACCATGTAGAATTAACCGCTTATAATGGAATTCATCTGGGATGGGGCTGGTGCAATTTCACCAACTCAACTACTGCCAAAAATAACACTATCAGCTATAACCGATTGATTAATACCCTTAACAGACTGCATGACAGTGGTGCAATTTATACAATCGGCCAGAATCCCGGTACTACCATAAATGAAAACTATGTAAAGGGAATCCCTGCTGCCACATCGGGGCCGACCTATGGTTTGCATAACGACGAGGGTACTGCTCATGTGGTTGAAAATGATAATGTGCTGGACATCGATCCGGGAGTAAAATATACAATAAACTGTGAAGATTTCGGTGGAAAGCATCATTTGACGATTTTAAGGACATTTGCGACAGTTGACAAAATGGGTATCAATCCACCCAACAGTACGATCGATCCGATTCAGGTGCGTTCAGACAATGTATGGCCTGCTACTCAGTATACCTTTTGTGTAAATTCAGGAGTTCAGGATAAATACAGGAGTGTTTATCCGGAAAGTTTTATAGATATTGAAAATTACGTTTTTCCTGCGAGCTGTGAAGCTCAAGCCGGAAGCAGCATAAAAATACGCAGTAGTGCAGATTCTTCTGCTACAGTTTGGTTTGCTCCTTCAGGGACAACTGCTTTTGTTGAAGGCCCATCCATGACAAAAGCAGGTGGATTTGACACTTTGATCGCTGTTCCTCAAAGAAACGGCATTTATAAGCTGTTTGTGGTGAACTCCAAAGGAAGTTCAAGCGAATCATCGGCACTTCTGAGGGTTTTTGGATCTTTGTCACAGATTGAAGCTGAAAATTTCAGTCAGCAATCAGGTATTGAGATTGAGAATTGTTCTGAAGGTGGAAAGAATATCGGGTATATAGAAAACGGGGATTATGCTGTATATAGAAATGTCGAATTTGGCACAATCGGTTCTGAAGAATTCCTGGTGAGAATAGCCTGCGGGGGCAGTGGAGGAAATATTGAAATCAGGATTGACAGCAATGATGGCCCACTGTTGGGTACTTGTCAGGTTACAGAAACCGGCGGATGGCAGACATGGACTACAAAGACCTGTAAAATCAGCAAAGTTACAGGAAAACATGATCTATATTTGAAGTTTACCGGCGGAGAAGGCTACCTGTTTAATGTTAATTGGTTTGAATTTGCAACTGGAGCCACATCAATCAAACCGGGTAATACTGAAAAAATAAGCAAATTTCAAACTGTGTTCTTAAGAGAAAAAATCTTTATAAAACAAAATGACAAAGAAACCAGATACAGTGTTTCGGTGTTTAAAACCAATGGCCAACTTATGAAAAGGCTTAACAGAATAACCGGCTCGTGTGCTATCCCTATCAGGGCAAGAGGAGTATATTTAGTGGTGATAAATTGTGATGGGAATATAAGTAAAAATGTTATTTCAAGTTTTTAAAAAGAAGATAAATCCATTTAAACCTGATTGATGAAAAGGTTGAAAGAAACGGATCAGGATCAGAAAGCAATGTACCAGAGTATATCTGGAATGTTTTGTAATGCGGGGGGCGATAAAAAAATGCAAGTGTATTTATTAAAATCCGGTGTTGCAGCTATTCTGGCTGTTTGCACTTTCATGAAAGCTGCTTATGCGTCAGATACAACTGATATTCAGGCGTTCTGGGAACAGCAGTATCTGGAGATGCAGCAGGAAATTACCAAAAACAGTGGACTTGCAAAAAAGGCAATTGAACAGAATGATCTTCTGGACATAAATGCACAGATATTACCGACTGACAGATCTCCTGCAGATGTGGTATTACGACGTACAAAACTTCTCCTTCAGAATCTAAAAAACCTGGATAAATCTGAAAGGTTTAAAGGGTATGAACAGGAAATAAAACAGTTGGAAAAAGAAATGGCTAATGCTGCACTGGCAAAGACCGCAGTAAATAATAATGGTAACAGAGATCAGTTCATGAAGCTAAGTGCAATAGCCAGACGTATCGCTCTGGACAACCCTTTGCTTGATTTTGATGACATTCTCTTTATTGGATATGAATTCCCCAATAATGAAGTACACATGTGTGATCAATATAACCCCTGGAACATTAACATGGGTGGCGGACTCTTTATCCTGAAAGGGTTCAAGACTTCCAATCCGGTTCTGGTTGATGTCCTTAAAAATTCCAGGGTTGAAAATGGCCCTCTCAAAGGAACATATCTCACAGGAGGAGCATTTCTTTCTCCGGATCTATCTTATGATGGAAAAACTATTGTTTTTGCATGGTCACCACCGAATAACAAATGTTACCACATCTTTAAAGTAAATATTGACGGGACCAATCTGGTTCAACTTACCGAAGGCTCTTCATCGGAGTTTAATTTCCTTCAAAACGCAAATCATAATGATTTCGATCCTGTCTGGCTCCCCAATGGCCGAATCGCATTTATTTCCGACAGGCGCGGAGGGTATGGCCGATGTCATACGAAAGGGAAACCTACCTTTACACTCCATTCTATGAAAGATGATGGTTCCGATATCATCTGTCTCAGTTATCATGAAACTAATGAGTGGCATCCAAGCGTGGATAATGATGGAAAGATTGTTTACACCAGATGGGATTATGTTGATCGTGATGACTGCATAGCTCATCACCTCTGGACCTGTTACCCCGATGGAAGGGATCCAAGATCATATCATGGAAATTATCCCCACCCCTTTGAAACAATTACCGGCTCTAACTGGAGAGATGGAAGATGGGACAGGCCAAATGCGGAATTCAATATCCGTGCGATTCCAAATACGCAAAAATATATAGCAACCGCAGCAGGCCATCATAGCTATACTTATGGTGAACTTATCATGATCGATCCTGTAATTGAAGATGACGGGAAAGTTTCTCAGGTAAAGAGAATCACTACTGCATGGAAAGACTGGCCGGATTTTGCTACCGGTCCTTATGGAACAGCATGGCCTCTCAATGAGGATTATTACATCTGTAATAAAAACAAAACTGTAATTCTGCGTGACAGATTTGGAGGCGAACAGCTCATTTATTCAAGTAACACCTGGAGACCCATAGATCCTATACCAGTCAAGGAAAGGCAAAAGCCTCCATCACCTATTACTGGCACCTGGCAAGGTGAACGGAAGAACAGCGATGATCATTATCGTGCAACAATAAAAGTAAATGATGTCTATACAGCAGATATACCGCTTCCACCTAACACTGTAGTCAAAAAAATGAGAATCGTTCAGGTGTTTCCAAAAGAGACCAGACTGATAAACGAGCCAAGGACCGGATATCCAGCCGAAGCTTTAGCCAGAATGTCACTTGGAACCGTACCGGTGGAATCTGATGGCAGTGTTTACTGTGAAGCTCCTGTTGGCAAATGCATATATTTCCAATTGATTGATGATAAAGGTCTTGCGGTCCATTCAATGCGTTCAGCTACCTATGTTCATGAAGGAGAACAGATGATGTGTGTTGGATGTCATGAAAACAAATGGGAAGCGGTTCAGATAGGAAGCAATAAATTAGCCTATCTAAGGCCCCCTTCAAAACTGGAACCCGATGCGGGTGGGGTGGAGCCGGTTACCTTTGCCAGACTAGTAAAACCGGTTTTTGATAAAAAATGTGCATCTTGCCACAGAGAAAGAGGAAAAGGCCCGGATATGAGTTTTGGCAGCCTGAAAAAATATGCTTTCTATTTCTGTGGAGATGGCAATCCTTATATCAATGGAGATATTGTTACACCGGTTAAAGGTGGTTCACGAACTACTCCGGGAAAAGTCGGTGCATCTTTTTCCAGACTGATTAATTATCTGAATCCTTCCCATTACAATGTCTCTTTGAGCTCCGAAGAGTACCAGCGCATTACACTATGGCTCGATCTGAACTCGATGGAGCTGGGAGCAGATTATAATGTCAATGAACAGAGAAGCGGCAAGCTTGTCTGGCCGCGAATCGATCTGGATCCGTCCAATCCCCAGGGAATAGAAAACGATCGTCCATTGCCCGGCACTGTAAATGTATTGGATAGAAATGATACAAGACCTGTAAAGCTTTACAGAGATGGTTCAGTCCTGAAATTGTTGAATAATGAAGGAGCATTCTCCAGCGTATCATTATTTGATGTTTCCGGACGCCTTGTCAGAAAATGGGATTTTAAAACTGAGATCAATTCGGTTAACTTTGACCTTAACACAATGCCGCTCTCAAGAGGGATTTATGTGTTTAATATTGTAAGTTCCAGGAACACAGAGACGAAACGAAAACACTCGGTCAGGTTTATTATTCAATAAATCAGTACTGCTTATTTAAGCACCTGCAATCCTTGACTTGTTAAGAGGAAAGAAGGTGCTTTCGTGTCTGTGCTGCATGCAGGTAAAGATCATTCAATCATGAGCTTTCCTGCTTTGACAAGGTTCCCGCCACTTCCTGTAACCTGGTAGATTAAAGTCTTATGTGAAGTGATTTGTGATCTGGAAAGCGCCTTCCCGGCCTGTCCCTTGATTACAAGCCTTCCTTGTGTATCAAATACTTTGATTGTATAATCGTTATTCAATCGTCCTGGACGGAAAAGGTCTGCAGAGGTAAATTTATCCTCAGAATTGCTCCTGATCTTGATTGTAGAGGTACCGGTGCATTCAAAATCAACAATCGATGCATGTGCATCGCGGAAAGCCTTAAGAGCCGATTTGCAGTTGTCCCATGTTCCGTGTCCATCATTGGCAAAGTAGGACCAGGGCATTATACCGGCGAATCCGTTCTCGTAAGCATTGTTTATCATCTGTTCTACCGTATACTGCCCCTCCATTCCCGGGGATTCTCCTATGATAGTTGGCTTGTCAAGCTCCCAGTATTCAGCCGTTTTCCCGGACTGGAAAGGATCGTATCCCCAGTCAGGGTTAAACATCCAGTCATAATAGTGTATCTGATAAAAATCCAGGTACGCTTTAGGTTTATTGTATGCGGCCTGAAGAAAATAGTCACTCCAGTAGTGTGTTTCGGCCGGAGGCTGTTTCGATGAGTGCCATTTGAGACATGCTGACCCAACGGTCACCATCTTGTCAGAGTGAAGATGAATCGCTTCGGCGATCATTGCACAGAACCTTGCCATCTCGGTAGCGCTGACCTTCTGCACAGTGGTCCCCGGACCATCGATGCTCCACTCCGGTTCATTTATTATCTCCCAGGCAAAAAGGTTGCAGGTGTTGGCAAATTTTTGTACCATGGGGATCAGGGCATTATTGATGTACGATCTTGTCTTAGCCGAGTCCTGAATTAGATCGGCATGCAAACCGGCATACTTCCCTGCATCAGTTGTAAAATCCTTCGTCATGTCAAAAGACCACAGGCAAGGCATAACCATCACATTGTTCTCTGCGGCAATGGAGAGCAGATCCTCCATATTGGAAAGAAAATTGTCATCGAGACCGGTAACAAAACCGTTTTCGTCAAATTCCGGTGTTGATCTTCCATCACAATGGACCCACCAGCGGACACAGTTTACACCGTAGGCTTTGCATTCCTGAAAAAATGTAGAGAAGAAATCCCGGTCATAAAGAGGGCCCCACTCATAATGTGTACCGGCATCGGTACCGAATGCGTTCCAGGGGACATTAATACCGTTAATGTAGTAGTCTTTGCCATTGTATTTGATTGTGTTGGCAGGCTGCGCCGAGGCAACAGCGAGAGCAAAGAGGATTAAAACAAAAACATTTCTTAAAATGTAAGAAGAATTCATTGCCGCGCCCTTCCAGAAAAATGGGTAAAGTGTTTCATCTATTCGTGCCACAGTGTTTATGTTATTTCACTTGCCATCACATATTAATAAAATAACACCAAATAATTGTCAATAATCGCATATACTTTGAATTCTCTTGATCCAACCGATGTTTTATTGATTTTACTCTTTAGGTAAAGTGTTTCTTTATTTGGAGAATCACTCATTTCCCCAATCAAGAGAATTGAAGCTAACACAGATACAAGAAATCCGTTTTCTCCATCCAAAATGTTTGAACTAGTATCTTAAAAGCTTTGGGGTTAGTTTACAGACCTTTTAATTTTCTTTACAGACCTTTAAGATTACTTTACAGACCTTAAAGATTCTGGCGCAAAAACCTTAGGGGGTAATCCCTAAACCTTTCCACTTTAACGCAAAACCTTAGGGGGTAAAGTGGAAACCTTTTGGGGGACAAGCCCTAAAACCTTTGGGGGTTAACCCTAAACCTTTCAAATTAAACTCTAAACCTTTCAAATTAAACCCTAAACCTTTCAAATTAAACCCTAAACCTTTCAAATTAAACCCTAAACCTTTCAGGTTACTTTACAGACCTTTAATTTTGAATTTAAAAACTTAGTGAGCGAACAGGAATAGCTTTAGGGTTTAATCTTGGATCAATATTCAATTGTGATTGAAACTGCTTAATCTCGCAAATAAGCTTACTACGTTCATGCCGCCTCGCCCAGATCATCTGCCTGATGTGCACCACGCTTACCCATAGGCATCTGTTTTCCGGTGGTGGTATCTACACTGGTCTGATGCTCAATTTCGGAATTAAATTCCGCGCCGAAAAGAATGACAAAACTGGAAAGATAGAGCCAGAAAAGCAGTATTACAACTGCTGCCAATGAGCCATAAGTTGCGTTGTAATTGCCAAAATTATCCACATAATAAGAAAAACCTATGGAGCCGCCGATCCAGAGAATCGTTGATAGAACCGAACCCCAGCTCACCCATTGCCATTTGGGGTTTTTACGGTCCGGAGCGAAACGGTAAAGGGCGGCAAGACTCAGCATGATTAATCCTGCCAGAAGAATCCACCTTAACCACATGAGGGTTGTCATAAAAACACCGGAGATTCCTATGCCCTCTGCAAGTGCAGGCAAAGCAATCACCAGCGCAATACTTATGATAGCTACTATCACCCCCAGCAACGTAAATAACAGTGTGAGAGCGGTGCTCTTAACAAAACCCCTCGTGTTTTTTTCATCGTAGACAACATTGAGACCTTCAAAAAGCGCACTGGTTCCCCGGTTGGCGCTCCAGAGGCTCAGGAATACACTCAATAACAGTCCCCAACTCAGTGCCGTGGATGATCCTTTGGCAATCTGCCCCAATTGAGAACGCATCAGTTCAGATGCCTGACTGGGGAGTACTTCAGCAACTGAAGAGAGATGTTGTTGGACGGTCTGAGGATCTGCAATCAAACCATAAATGGAAATAATGGCAGCAATGGCCGGAAAAATGGCTAAAAAAGCATAAAAAGCCATTCCTGCAGAAATTATGCTGACATTGTCATCAGAGATCTCCCTGAAAACCCGTTTGATGATATCGAACCACCCTCGTTTAGGTATTTCTTCAGGGGTCTTAGCCAGTCGTCCATGGGTATCATTATTGGAGTGTGGATTCTTTGCCATCAAAATTTCCTTGTCCAATGAATAAAGCTCAGTAATTGATAAAACCCGCTGAGATATTGAAAACGCAAAGACTAATCCAGACGTGAAAATCATTGGCGTTATTGTTTGAGTCTTACTTAATCCTTCCCTGGTAAAAGTATTACAAACCAACAATATGGTCTCTACAGACTGGTCAGGAAAAAAATGTCCTGACTGTTCCATTCACTTCGATATTCGAAATTCGTTATTCGATATTCGATATTCTTTATTTTCCCCTTTTACCAATTTAAACCGCTCATCTGAACCGTAATATTATAAGACCAACATAAAAAAAAGAGGGGAGGCACTATGAAGGGTAATAACTTCAGAAAACCCAGTCTGCAGGAGATAAAGGAAAAACTCAATCCCACTCAATTCAGGGTGACTCAGTTGTGTGGCACAGAACCACCTTTTGATAATGAATACTGGGATAATAAGGAAGAGGGAATCTATGTGGATGTGGTAACTGGGGAGCCGCTTTTCAGCTCAAAGGAAAAATATGACTCCGGCACTGGATGGCCCAGTTTCACTAAACCCATAGACAAACAAAGAATATCAGAGAAAATCGATTCCAGCCATGGAATGATCCGCACTGAGGTTAAAAGTAAAATCGGCGATTCTCATCTTGGCCATGTTTTTAATGATGGCCCAGGGCCGGAGGGATTGCGCTATTGCATCAACTCTTCAGCGCTGCGTTTTATCCCCAAAGAAAAACTGGAAGAGGAAGGTTACGGGGAATACAGGAAATTGTTTGAATCCAATTAATTCCTAAACCCCCTAATTCTCCCGATGTACATCGGGAGACTTTAAGATCTCATTATGTAACTGTGAACTTGATCCCGAGGTCTTTTCCGTTCTTAAGTCCCCCAGAATGGAGCCCCCTAACCCCCAAAGGGGGAACTAAGACCCACAAATCAAGCTTGGTCACATTATCCTAAAGTCCCCCTTTGGGGGACTTTAGGGGGGCTGGAATGCGTTACTCCCTTCGATTCAATGTGTTACAAGCATTAACCTTATGGCTATGGGATTTAGGGGGCTGGTAAAGAGATTTAGAGAACCCAACCAGCTACAAATGCCTCTTGCCTCTTTCCTGCCATTGCTATACTATTATAGACGATTATGATTCAATCAGTTAGGGAAATTCCCCTCTGTTACTTTTTTTAAGCATTGTCTCTTAAGAATCGGGCTTAAATGAATTCAGGAAATATGCCCCAGGTAGCAAGCAATATCATAAGCTCCCCTTTTTTCAAGAACTTGACTCATCAGCGCGATCTGATCATAGTTCTGGGAGTGATAGGGATTTTGGTGGTAATGGTTATCCCTATCCCTACCTTTTTCATGGATATAATGCTTTCATTAAGCCTTTGTCTGGCCATGGTTATTCTACTGGTTTCCATGTATACCAAAGAGGCTCTGGAATTTTCGGTTTTCCCTTCACTGCTTCTGACTGTAACTCTTTTTCGATTGTCACTGAATGTGGCTACCACCAGACTTATTCTCAGTCAGGCAGATGCCGGTGAGGTGGTGAGAGTCTTTGGAACATTTGTGACAAGTGGAAATATGGTGGTTGGTGCCATAATTTTCCTTATCATAGTTATCATTCAATTTGTGGTTATTACAAAAGGTGCTGGTAGAATAGCAGAAGTAGCAGCAAGATTTACCCTGGATGCCATGCCCGGTAAACAGATGGCTATAGATGCGGACCTCAATGCCGGACTAATAAATGAGGAGCAGGCAAGGGCAAGAAGAGTTCAGATCTCCCGTGAAGCAGACTTTTACGGAGCCATGGATGGAGCATCAAAATTTGTCAGAGGTGATGCTATTGCCGGAATTCTTATCACCCTGATAAATGTTATTGGAGGATTTATTATTGGTGTGGCGCAGTTGGGCATGGATTTTGGCGCTGCACTTTCCACCTATACCACTCTTACCATCGGTGATGGATTAGTTTCTCAGATTCCTGCTTTAATGATTTCGGTGGGATCAGGAATTTTGGTCAGCAGGGCTGCATCCCAGAACGATCTTGGACAAGAGATAACCGATCAGCTTTTCTCCAGGCCAAAGGTTTTAGGGGTAGCCGGTGCCATGATGATTTTATTTGCTCTCATTCCCGGATTTCCCAAAATTCCTTTTATAATCCTGGGTGTATCATGCTCGGTAGCAGCATATATGGGTTCCAGAAGACAATTAAAAGAGGTGCAGGAGAAAGAGATAAAGGAAGCGATACCGGAGCAGAAAGAGGAAAGAATCGAGGATTATCTTCATGTGGATCCGATGGAACTGGAGATAGGCTACGGGCTGATTCCACTGGTGGATGCAAAGCAGGGCGGCGATCTTCTCGACCGCATAACCATGATAAGACGTCAATTGGCAACTGAACTGGGAATCATAATTCCTCCTATCCGTATAAGGGATAATATCCAATTGAAGCCAAATGAGTACCGGATGAAAATAAGAACCATTGCGGTTGGCAAGGGTGAGCTGATGAGTGGTGCTTATCTGGCAATGGATCCTGGAACAGCAGTAAAGAAGATCCGTGGAATTCAGACAGTGGAGCCAGCATTCGGACTTCCAGCCTTATGGATTACCGAAAGTCAGAAAGAGGATGCCGAAATGTCCGGTTACACTGTTGTTGAACTACCGGCAGTACTGGCTACACATCTTACCGAAATAGTCAAGAGTCATGCCCATGAGATATTATCCCGTCAGGATGTCCGCACACTTCTGGACAATATAAAGGAGAGCAATTCGACTCTGGTTGATGAGCTCATACCTGGTGTGCTGAATGTGGGTGATGTGCATAAAGTTCTGCAGAATCTTCTCAGGGAACGGGTTTCCATCAGAGATCTTGCTTTGATTCTTGAGACACTGGCCAATGTGGCATCAAGAAGCAAGAATACGGAGATATTGACAGAGTATGTGCGAAACGCACTCAGCACACAGATCTGTGAAATGTATAAAAATGAAGATTCCATAATTCCTGTTATCACTCTGGATCCTAATCTGGAAGCGAAACTGGAGGGAGTGGTACAGGAGACCGAGTCCGGTTTCCGATTCAATCTGTCTCCGGGTGAAGTTGGCAGAATACTGGACAAAGTAGGGGAGATGGTGGAAAAAATTAAAAGCAGTGGAGAAGTTCCTCTGGTGATCTGTTCACCGACCATACGTTCGGCATTCAAACGGCTATGTGAGAGTAACTACCGGGATCTGGTTGTGTTATCGTATAATGAAATTGTACCAGGAATAGAGATCCGATCTCTGGGAATGATATCGATTTAATGTAAATAAAGATGTTCGTGAGGGCTTATGAGAATAAAAAAATTTGCTGCTTCCAGTATGCGTGAAGCTTTGTTGCAGATAAAAGAGGAACTGGGTGAAGATGCCGTTATACTGAAAACCAGAAAAATTCCCAAAAGTGTTTTCAATCTTGGTTCCAAAGATGAGATAGAGGTCACAGCAGGAATAGATGAGGATGCGGTGAAGGCAGAACGCATGGCACCGCTGAAGATGAATGGAAACCCGACAGGAGTTTATAAACGCCCTCGCAGCTCAAATATTATAGATACAAACGCTCCCGATGCTCCTGAGATCAGGCCTTTTTTTAAGGAACTGATTTCGCAGGAGAAAACTCAATCGGTTGGACCTGATTCACAATCAAAAAAAGACAAACAGCAGATTGAAGAGCTGAAGGAGAATATACAGGAGTTAACTACACTGGTGAAAAACATCGTAGGAAACGGCTCCACAGCCTCATCTGCTCCACCGGCACTCTCTGGCGCATGGATGAATATTTATAAGCAGCTTTTGGATGCAGAAGTAAAACCGGAAATAGCAGGCAGTGTGCTTAAAAAGATCGGTTCACCGAATCTGTTATTGTCAGATGCAATGGCAGAGAAAACGTTCCTTTCTTCAATTAACGACATATTTCCAGTCAGCGGACCAATAAAGCTGAAAAAGGACAGCCCATTGGTGATAGCGTTTGTTGGACCTACCGGTTCAGGAAAGACTACCACTCTGGCAAAAATCGCAGCCCACTGCTGCCTTAACAAGAACAGGAAAGTTTCCATCATAACCGCAGACACTTATAGAATAGCTGCTATAGAACAGATTCGGATGTTTGCAGATATTATAAAAGTGGGTTTACATGTAGTTTTTTCTCCAGATGAGATTGACGAAGCGATGAAAAGTTGTGCATCCGATGATCTGGTATTAATTGATACAGCCGGAAGGTCCCAGCGAAATGAGGAGCACATGGATGACCTGAAGGATCTTCTTGGTGCTTTTATTCCCGATGAGATTCATCTGGTGATGAGTGCAACCACAAAGGATTCTGACCTCTGTGACATAGTTAACCGGTACCGTTCTTTTAACATAAACCGTCTGATCTTCACAAAACTGGATGAGACTGTGAAACTGGGCAACATATTCAACATTGTCAGTGAATCGGCAATTCCTGTTTCCTATTTTACTTTTGGCCAGAGTGTACCGGATGATATCGAGCTTGCTCATCCATCAAGATACATTCAACGGTTGTGGGGAGTTGTAAAAGGTGAATGATCAGGCTCAGAGATTGCGCGAACTGGCGCGAAGCCGCGAAATTGTTAGTTCAGCAGATAACTCTCCAAACAGTAATGTCACTCCCGCAACGGTCCGTTGCAAAAGTATAGCAGTTACCAGCGGTAAAGGCGGTGTGGGCAAGACCAACATCGCTTTATCATTGGCTGTAAGTCTGGCATCTTTGAAGAAAAAAGTACTTCTGTTGGATGCAGATCTGGGATTGGCAAATGTGCATATACTGCTGGGGTTGGCACCCAGATACAATCTGTCCCATTTTTTTGATCAAAGCTGTACTCTGGAGCAGGTGATTATAAAGGGAGTTGGAGGAGTGGATATTCTTCCCGGTGCTTCGGGTCTGGAGGAGTTAGCCAATCTTGATCTGGGGCATCTGGAGTTACTTCAGCACCATTTCTATAACCTTGAAGAACAGTATGATTTCATGATCATAGATACGGGTGCAGGAATCGGGGCAAATGTGATTCGCTTTGCTTCCAGAGCCGATCAAGTGGTGTTGGTGATGAGCCCTGAGCCCACTTCACTTGCAGATGCGTATGCGATGGTAAAAGTGCTTTATGAGAAGGGGGCCAGGAGAATTCAGACTCTGGTTAACATGGCAGTATCTGAACGTGATGGGGTCGAAACATTTGACAGGTTAAATGCTTTAGTGGTAAAATTTCTGAAAATGCCGCTGGAATTATTGGGAATTCTTTTATTTAACAAGGAGATACCAAAGTCTGTAAGAAGGCAGCGGCTTATGGTTCTGGATAAGACAGGCGATGGGTTCTGCGTGAGAATTGCTGCTGCCGCCAGAAAACTAAATGGGATGGCGTCTGTGAAAAGGACTGGATTTTTCAGGAAATTCTGGTAAGGATAAGGGCTACAGAGATGATTTATTGGATCAAAAAAGCTGCGATGTTACTGGGTTATACAGTTTTTTTTGGTGTTCTTTTTATAAGTCTGGCTTCAAGCGATGATCCATTTGATTTTGGCTCCCTGATTATGTGTATAATTAAGGCACTGGTAGGTGGAGGATTATTCTGGTTTACAGGATACATTCTGGGCGATATCATATTCAAGGGTGTGTTAACCGATTTAGAGGTGGAAAAAACGGGTATGCTTGAGGGGGGACTTATACAGCGAATAAACGAGAAAAACGAAGATGCGCTTCCAGGAGGGCCAGATATGCCTCTGTTTGATGATGAATCGAGTCTTTCTGTGCAAAAAAAAACAAAACCGGCAAATAAAATTAAAAAACCGCATGGAGCCTAAGATATGTCCAGTCTTGAATTGCTATGGCGTGAATACAGGGATACTGGTTCCAAAATTTCCAAAGATAAGTTGCTGGTGGAGTATGCACATCTGGTTAAATATGTGGCTGCCCGGATTATGGTAAATCTCCCTAAACACGTAGACAGCAATGATTTAATAAGTGCTGGGATAATGGGTTTAATAAAGGCAGTTGAGACTTTCGAACCGGAGCGAGGTTTTAAATTTGAGACTTATGCAGGTCATAAGATAAGGGGAGCTATTCTGGATGAGCTGAGATCTCTGGATTGGGTACCCCGCTCGGTGAGGCAAAAATCCAGAGATCTTCAGAGAGTTTTTGCGAAGCTGGAAAACCAGCTTGGCAGGATTCCTTACGATGATGAGGTGTGTGAGGAGATGGGGATAAGTCTTGAGGAATACGAAGAACTCCTCTCTGAAGTTACCCCCACAACGATACTTTCATTAGAGGAATCGATGCCGAATCGGGGATCGGATTCAAAGGAAATAAGGCTCATAGATACTATCGAGGACCCTGGAAGTGAAAACCCACTGAAGGAAATGGGGTTTGCAGAGGTAAAGAACATCCTTAAAAGTGTTATCGCCGAGCTTCCGGAAAAGGAAAAGCTTGTGGTTGCACTTTATCATTATGAGGAATTGACGCTCAAAGAGATAGGAGTGGTGCTGGATATAACAGAATCGCGGGTAAGTCAGATTCACTCCAAAGCGATTCTGAAGCTGCGTTCCAGGCTTTTACAGAAAATAAACGCATGACAGTAGCCGGGAGAGATCAGGGTGAGTGGAGTAGAAGTCAATATTTCCGTATCCGGTTTACCACACTTTAACCGTCATCAGGATGATGCTCACCAGAAACCGGTAATCAATCAGCAGCAGAATGCCCAGATTGTTAATTCAGAGATTTCCCAGAGGATTACCAAACCGGTAGAAGTGGACCATGCTGAGGGGAAAATCATTGATGGCAGGCAGAAGATCATCCGGGATAAGAACAGAAAGAGGAAGAAATCAAGAAGCTCTCAGGAGGAGACTTCCAAAAAAAATAATAGAAGAGATGATGGTCATTTCGTTGATATCAAGGCATGAAAGCAAGCAGAGGTAATATAAATGGTAAAAAGAAAAACTGATCCATACAGAATAAAAAGAATCACCGAAAGTATCATCGGTTTACCGACTCTGCCTACAATTGTCTCTAAAATGCTGGAATTGGTTGATAATCCCAGAACCAGCGCTGCATCACTGGCCAGACTCATCTCTTCGGATCAGACCCTTACCGCACGAATTCTGAAACTGGCCAATTCCGCCTATTATGGTTTCCCCAGGGAAATTTCTACTGTGAACATGGCCATTGTTGTACTGGGATTTAACACTGTCAAAGAAATGGGGCTCTCCCTTTCGGTGTTTGATGTATTCAGGAACCAGGAGAATGTATCAGTTTTTGATGTTTCAAGATTCTGGGAACATTCCATCGGGTGTGGTATTGCCTCCAGGATGCTTGCCAGGAATTATCATTCCAGAAACGCTTCAGAAGCGTTTGTCGCCGGCCTTTTGCATGATATTGGAAAAATCATACTGAATCAGTATTTTCATGGTGAATTTGCGCAAATAATGGATATGGTATCAAAAGGGGATACCCTGGATGATGCTGAAGAGATGGTTATTGGAACCAGCCATGCGCAGGTTGGCTGCTGGTTGGCTGAGAGATGGAATCTTCCGGAAATAATCTCTCAAACAATATTATGTCATCATCACCCATGGACTGCAAAAAAGGATAATGTGTTTATCGCTACGGTAACTCTGGGAGATTATCTGTGTCATCTGTGCAATATTGGCAATAGCGGAAGGGCTTCTATTAACGGACTTGATGCAAGAATATGGGAGATATTCCAGAATGAGAAGGTACCTGTCGATGAACCGGATCTGGCGAATCTTCAAACCGATTTTCTGCTGGAATTTGACAAGGCAGATACTTTCATTTCCCTGATTCAAGATCAGAAACAGTAGTCCCCAAGATCCAACAAAGGGGGACTCATAATCCCTGAAGCACCTTGAAGCGTGAGCCCTGAAGGGACGCAATATACTAGCCCAGGCTGCAGCCCCTGGGGGAGGAGGTTGTCCGGATGAAACATTCGGGCGGACCCCACATTAGAAATAAAGATCTATGTAAGTATGAATAGTCGGAGTTTTCTTAAATTTCAACATTTGTGCTGAATTGTCTTTTCCCCAGACAATGTCCATTACCAGGCTGCGTTCCAGATTCAGAATCATCGAGCGAATACCAAATCCAATACCTGCACCACTTTCTATAGGTCCGTTGGTAATGCCCAGAAGACTTCTGGTAGAGGTGGAGACGCGGCCATAGTCAAAGATAAGCGCGCCATCTATTCTTTGTCTAACGGCAGAAAAAAGTTTGTTTCTATTTGATAGGATTGGAACATTTATAGCCGGCATGAAAAACAGGGGGAAGCGGTATTCCATTGAAAACAAAAGACTGTTATTGCCATCCAAATTCAATCCTATTATTGCGCTTGAGTAGCCTCTTAGAGAGCCGTTACCACCAAGTTCTATTGTATGAAAAGGTCCTGCATCATCATTTCTCAGTATACTTTGAAAACGATAAGCCACTCTGTGTGATGAAAGAATTCCACCGTGATAGAAGTCAAAATTAGTAGTCAATTGAAAAAAAGGATCGAATCTTCCTGAATACAGATGGTTGGATTTGATTTCGGCCAGACCCAGCCATCCACTTTTTGGATCAAAAAAGGGTTTGCGGTAATCAGATATCCAAAAGATGGAGGAGAAGAGTTCACTGGTTTTCAGGTGCAGTTCTTGGTTATTTAAATTAAAGATGTCTTTTCTGAAGGTGGGGTTGAGACCAATGGAAACTCTGGTACGGTTTTTTATTCTTCTTCCGAAACGGAAACGGTTAGTAAAGACGAAATGATCGGTATAGAAAACTTCGTCGGGATAAAAATCCACTCCTGAACCGATAGAAAAGAAGAAATTGCTTGGCAGCAGTGGTTTTGACCATGAAAATGAGAAACTTCTCCAATCCCAAACCGATACTGATGTGTATAAGTTTTCCATCATTCCGCGGAAATTATTGTTTGCCAGTCCCAGTTCCAGTCGCAGCCAGAGGTTTTTTTCTCCATACTTATACGAGTACCACATTCCACCGCCGGTGGGAGAGACATACATTTTCTCTTCAACAATTATAAAGACTTCCACTCCCTCTTCTTTCTTAAGGGTGAAGAGATCTACTTTAGAGAACAGATTGGTTTCTTCCAGTTTTTTTTCACAGAGTCGCAGTTTCAGTGAATCATAAATGGTTCCGGTATCAAGCCCCATAAACAGCTTAATGGTTTTTGATCTGGTAGTTTTGTTGCCAAAGATGTTAATTTTGGAAATTTTAAGTTCTTTTGGCTGAGCCTGGTGTGAGATGGAGTCTTGGGCAATGCAGAGCTGAAAAGATAAAGCGATTAAAAAGCTGACCGAAAATATTCTAAAAGTGAGATACAACGGAAACGTCCCGGTTTTTTAGCGTTTTCGTGAAATTATTGACCGTTCTCAGACCTTTATCGATTCATAATACAATGATTGAACGGTAATTATAACATTAAATTGCAGTAATTTATCATCTTTTTTATTATCTCTGCACATTTGCACAATAGCAAGGAAAAAATAAGGAACGGAAGAACTGTAAGCCGGGTTCTGTCTTTTCCCATTTGGGAAGAGGCAGTCATTTATCTGGTCCCGCCAGCGGCGGAACATTTAGCGACCTACCCTGGGGAAAAGAACGGACCATTCCCTTCTGCTGTTGTCTGCAGAAATCCCCTCTACTTGGTCTTGCACCGGATAGGGTTTACCTGCTCCCGCTTCAGCGGGACGGTGAGCTCTTACCTCACCTTTTCACATCTCGCCCCATCTGCAGGCCCTTGTTAGAGCTGCAGAAAGAGTGGTCTTCTCTCTGTTGCACTTTCCGTACCCTTACGGGTCCTTCGCTCAGCACGAAGTATCCTGTCCTGTGGTGCCCGGACTTTCCTCTGCAATACAAAGATTACAGCGACTGCCCGATCTTCCGCTCCTGTATAAAAGAATACGGTTGAATATAATTAAAATTCCTGTAAGAAAACATATCTGCGCCAAAATAAAGGTTTTATGCTGAAAACAAAGGAAGGTATCATAATTGCAGAATGATGCAGTTAAGCCCGGGTGTGTCTTGTATTAGTTCAGTATGGGAGAAGGCTATAATGTCAAAGAAGTTGTTTGTTGGAAATCTTCCTTTTTCAAGTACAGAGGATTCTATTAAGGAGCTTTTTTCAAGATTTGGAGAAGTCTTGTCGGTTAAAATTCCAACCGACAGAATAAGTGGGAGGTCAAGAGGATTTGGTTTTGTCGAGATGGAGAATGCAGATGCCGCTGTCTCAGAATTAAATAACTTTTTTATTGAAGGAAGAAATATAAAGGTAGATTTTGCTCAGGAACGTTCAAGGGGCAATGGAGCCGGTTTCAAAAAAGGGAGAAACCGGTCTAAGCCACATTAAAACCTTTTTCAAATAAAAGCATGCAACTTTGACAGGTGCATGCTATTTTAGTTTAACTCCGATGAAAAGACGAGCAGTCTCAGCTCTGCGACCACTAATTTCTTCTGCTCTGACTATTGCCATATAGGTACCGCCACTCACCTGTTTTCCAGAAAGATTTTTACCATCCCATACTAATTTTACAATAGGATTTTTGTTGTTCTGGCTTTTTTGGAAGTCCTGGTGAACCATATTTCCCAAATTGTCATATATTTTGACAGTCGCCTGAATATCAAGAAGTTCGCGGGTTCTGGTTTCCGGGCCAACAGTGATGGTTATCAATTGTCTCTTTGGATTGAACGGGTTTGGTCCTAGTTTGAATTTGAACTTCAGAGGCGTTGAACGGAATCCCAGAAGTACCCTTTTATTCAGAGGATTACTTTGTGCATTGGAAAACATATCCGCTATATTTTTCTCCGGATTGATCCAAACAGAGTCACCGATTTCCGGGTACACGGAGCTTTCGATGGAAGTAACCTTGAAAGAATATTCTGAGCCTTTTTGTTTAAGAAACTCAAGCGAGATTTTGTAATCGGACCCTGAGCCTGGTTTCCTGAATTTTAAAGGCAGATCAGTGCTGAACGAATCGATCTCTTCAGAGAATGTGGCAATTAATGTATCTGGAATGGTCAGTTCATCTTCGGATGAAATTCCAGGAGCATAGAGTGCAGAGAGTACCACCGGTGCTGCGCTGTCGTTTACAACGGAATTTTTCTGAACAGATGAAAACTGATTGTATTCCACTTTGACAGTCATTATTCCAGAAGTAATATTTTGCACGTTTTTATTAAAAGCTCCGCTTACATCTACCAATACCACAGACCCGTTGTCTCCGTGTTTGATTCTGGTGCCATTGAGGGGACTGGTGGAAATATTGTTTACCCAAGTAAAAGTGGCACTGATATCTGTGATATCCACTTCTCTGTCGAATTGGATCTGTACCTGATCGACCGTGCCATCGGCATCTTTGTCCAGGTAGAATGCTTTTGTTATGTTTGCAGGTGATCTTCTTATCCGTATCACAACAGGGCGGTTATCGAATCTGGCATGATTTCCGTATAAATCTACAAGAGGTCCGGAAGACTCAATCTGCAGGCTGTCTCCAGGTGAAGGCCTTTCATTATCGTGAACAGAAACGGTTACAAAGATAGTATCCGCTTTGATTTGTAGAAGATTTGCGTCTACAAAGTGTTTTCCGCTAGATTTAATAAGTTTGAGTGATTTTCCAATTACTGAGCTGTCCTTTACTTTTTCAGTGAAGGTCAGAAGAAATGTGTCCTGAGCAGATCCGATCCGTTCCAGCATGATTACATCTTTTAGCAGAGGTCCTACGCTGTCGGCAAGCCGGATGGGAAGGATTTCCTCGGGGTTATAAAAAGCAGTATCATAAGAATAGCAGTAGCCAAGCTGATTAGTTCCAATATAGGTAGTTATCTCGGGATCGAAAGGCTTGCTGAGAATGACAGTAAGGTGTTTATTGTTTGCAGTATCGATAGTGATCTCTTTTTTTGTTACTACTCTACTGACCTTGCTGTTAGGCCAGAAAAGCTGAATAGAATCTGGAATAATGGATGGAGTATTTTTCAGGTAGATTTCGGCGCGGTTTACCTGTCCAAAGCCGTTATCTGCATAATAAGCTGCACGTAGCACAGAGTTTGGGATTCTTGGTGGTTTGGGCACCTCAAAAATAGTAAAGGGGATACTACCCTGCTGAGAGCGGTCTAGTGCAGAATAATATTTAATCACATAATCACCAGGAACAACTCCAATGAAACTGGTGGTATCCAGTTTTAGAATAGAGCTGTCCTTTGTAGCTACTATAACGATACCGTATTTATCGATGGTGCTGTCACCGAAGTGCTTTCCAGGCCTTAGCTGGAAAGGAGATGGGAAGGATGGCCCTTCAATATAATAGACTACGTCTGCATTAACGGTATCAACTATTTCTCCATCAGAATCGCAGGCCAGATTGCTTTTAGTGCGTTTGGATTTCATGTGGTATTTGATAATCTGGCTGGAGGAGTCCTTTTCATAGAAAAGATTACTGCTGGATCGCAGATTAATGGAGGTAACCATTCTGAAATTGGATTCACAGCATTTTCTTTCTGCAAAGAAGAGCTTGAAGGTATAGGTTTCTCCAGGTGTGAGTTTAAGATCATCCAGATCCACAGAGCCTTCAGTTGCCATATGGAGGCCTCCCAGATCGACTACCAATTGGCTGTCAATAAACACCCACACATCGTCATCACCTCTGAAATAAAAGGTTTGACCTGGAACGTATTCAAACTTGGCAGACAGCTCCATGGTAAACCAGAAATTATGATTTTTCCCATCAAGCCCTTCATCTACAGTATAATTGGGGTTTTTAATGGTGCGGGCTTCATCCAGATAAACAAAGTCATCCAGAGGGAAAAAGGCATCGGTGTCATATTCATATAGACCATCTTCGTTTTTCTGCAGAGTTATATTATGACAGATCTCGTTGGTGTAGCCACCGGTGAGATTTTCCGCTACATACCAAAGATGAAAATCATCGGATTGGCAGGCACCGGCAGTTTTAACCGGTTTACCATCGGTGCCCAGGCGTTTTTGTACCATCCCTCTGGTGGCCTTTTCCTTTCCGTCACAGACGTTGGCACGTTCTCCGAAATCAGCGCTTTCACCTTTGTCTCTGAGAGTGACTGCAAGGGTTATTATGCCACAGTCACCGGTGAATCCAGGAAATGTGGTTTCGATAACGGGAGGACCATCGGGGAGAGGATCTGGAAAGATCCAGACAGTATCAAAGTTCTCCAGAGCTTCTGTAATATCGATAAAATCTCCCTCTCCGACTCCACTGTTTGTATAAACGGTTCTTCTGTCTTTCGAATTGACGAATTTGACCCTCAAAGAGCTCAGGTCGCCAAAATAATTGTAGCAGAACCATCCACAATAATCTGGCATTTTCCTCATTGTTACGTTGGCCAGTTTATCGATGTTGGCTCGGGGAAAACCTGTTTCCCATGGATTGAAAAAAGCAATAACTTTGCTTGGCGGGGGAGTGAAGTGAATAACAGGAGCTGAGGTTGGAGTCGGAAAGGTGATCCAAACCTCGTTAGCTTCGGTATTATCTGCAAAAATTGAAGCCATAGTGAGCTGACGCTGTGTGGCTGGAGGGTAGGTCAGCCGGTTTGCCATGTTATCATAGGCAGTGGGGATAACGCTCATTATCTCTATGCGTTGGGTGGACTTTTTAGTAGTAGTGACAAAGGTATAACTATACCAGTTCCCACCTTCACTGGTCATAACTTTGCCTGGATACCACCCTGTCTCTTCTGTTGCAATGTAGATAGGAGTATTGGCTCTTACTGTATCTTCGACCGCCCAGGGATGTTGAATATGTATGATTATCTCTGCAGTCGCCAGGTTAAGAAACAGGGGAGAAAGAATTACACACAGCAGCAGATGCTTTAAATTTCCCAATGCTTTCATAATCACCAATCCTTACAGTTGGTTTGTTTTTATAGAAAATTAAATCATTCAGGCGAAAAACCTCTGGTTCTGAAGAGAAAAAGTGTTGACCTAAAAAGATTATATCTTTCTTATCATCAGTAGTCTGTAAGATATAGTGATCATTGGATAGATTGGCGGTTCAATTATTTACTATCATTCCTATGGAAAAAACCGTCATGAACGCCAGCCACAAGTAGAGAAGACTGGTGTTAAGGAACTGTTCCGATACCGATTGTCCTTCATTTTGTTTACTGGTTTTAATTTTCTCTTTTTTGCTGAGAACGAAATGTTTGTAGATGGAAAAAAGAGTCCAGATTAAAAGTACTACACCGGTTATTTTAGCTAAAATTGTTGGCAGATCCATTTTTATTCCTTTATTTAGTAGTTATTAGAATCTTTTTTCAGGATTGTTCTGGCATTTGCAGATTGATTTTTATAGCAACAAGTCTGCGGGATGCTATCTCCAGATCATTCCATAAAAGTACGAATTCATAGTCACCCTCCTCTGGCAGGGGCAATCCATTAATATTTCCTCCAATTTCTACTACCGCTCTTCTGCTTCCTGGAGCTTCTACTTCCCAGGGAGGAAGGGTCATGGAAAAGCTACCACCTTCTTTTCTAAAAATCAGTTGAGCTTTACCCTGGGTAGCGACATCGGTTAAAGCGACATAAATGGCGCAGTTACCGTGCTTGGAGGGGAATGCAGGGCTGTTAATGGAGCTGAAAGTTCCTGACAAGATACTCTTTCCGGTATGGGCATCTCTATAGTAGTTATCGCAGATCACCATAGCCAAAACGATTGGTTTCATAGGAATTCGAATGATACCTTTTATAAAAAATTTTAACAGGGAGTATGAATATAATAATCGCTAATGGAAAAGTCTGGCTGCATTTTGATTTCTGCAGATGGTAATGTCCTATTTCAGAAAGTTTGGTTGTAAATAATTATGGGAATGCAAGTGTTATGCCTGAGAGGATATTTCGTTTTTATTACCTCTTTATTACTGCATTTCTTTCAGTCTTTGAAAATTGGTTCCTATTTTGATGCACAAATCATAAAGAAGCACGGGCAGAATCTCTGAACCCTGAACCTCTGAACTGGAGGGGAATCATTATGAAAAGTCAGATTATTACCATTATTGTATCGGTTAATATTGGTCTGTTCAGTTCGACAGCAAAAGAGCTGAAAGGGTTTTCGGCGCTCGATGATAAAAGCTCTTTTTCCACTTCATTTCAGGACATATACAGAAAAAACGGCATTACTTACAAGACGACAAAAGTAAATAAACTGGAACCAACAGATCTGGTTCTTTTTCAGGTTGACCAACTGGCAGTAAGCCCATTTCTTTATGTTTCCCGGGATAAAGACGGCAACAACTCATTGATGATAGATGTACCAAAGCAAAAAATAGCAGATCTTTTTGAACTGGCTGCTCAGGAGCTGGAAAATGACAATTACGAGGAGGTGAAAAATCTCTATGAAAAGGCTTATAAAATAGACAGTCTGTATTTTAAATCGGCATCGAATCTGGGGGATGCCTGGAGTTTCCTGGGAGATTATCGTCGTGCCGAGTATTACCTGAAAAGAGCTATTCAGTTAAACGATGCAGGTTATCAGGAATATCTTTTTTTGGCAGATGTCTACGATAAAACCGGAAAAAAACGAGAAGCACTCGATGCTATTACATACGCATTCATGCTTAATAAGAATAATCCTTATCTGCTGAATTTTTTGCAGAACATTCTGGAGAAAAACAATCTCTGTCTAAAAGAAGACAGGCTTCAGTTTCCTTTCAGAATAAAAAAAACCGGAGTAAATGAGTGTGAAATTCAATATCAGACTTCCGATGGTTTTGTCTGGCATGCCATGGCTAACTGTCTGGCATGCTGGGAGATGGAACCTGATCTTCAGATAAAGCTTCAGGGCGAGGAGATGTTTACATACAAGGTCCAGATGTATCGAGAGTGTCTGCTCAGCCAGGGATATTATCTGGATATGTTGAAAAAGGGAGGCAAAAAGCTTTCTAAAGAAGAAGAAGCTTTCCTGGAAAAAGTAAGGAAAAAACATATCGATTCCATAGTTTACTGGGAGATTATGGCGGGTGAAGAACCATACATCATGTTCATGCTTTCTGCAAAAGAAAAACAGTCTATAGTGGAGTATATCAGAAAATATGTCTATCAGAGCAGAATAAATTGATACTTGTAATTTAAAAAGGAGAAGAGGAAAAAAATGGAACATCATGGCCTCAATCTCAGCAGAAATCCTTTTGTCATGGGTAATGAATCTTACGAACAGGCCCTACCAAAACAGCAACAACCCTGGCCCGGTTACGAAAAAAATATGCGCCCCAAAGTTGATCATGGAGAACGAAGTTACATGGGAGGCGCCAAGCTGGTTGGCTTGAAAGCACTGATTACCGGTGGCGATAGCGGTATAGGGCGTGCCGTTGCTATCGCCTTTGCCAGAGAGGGAGCCGATGTAGCCATCACCTATTATGAAGAGAAAGATGATGCCATGGAGACTGTTGGATGGATTCAGGAAGCCGGGCAGACCGGCAGGGCTATTCAGGCTGATTTGCGAGACCAACAGGAATGTGAAGCGGTGGCGGACAGAGCTTATCATGAGCTCAATGGTCTGAACATTTTAGTCAACAACGCTGCAATTCATATAGAGAAGCAGAAGTTAGGCGAGGTGTCACCCGAACAGCTTGAAAGAACATTTAAAACCAATTTTTTCTCTTTTTTCTGGGTTACCCAGACTGCTTTGAAGTATATGCATTCCGGTGATGTAATCATCAACACCGGCTCCGCTTCTGGGTTTAGGGGGCATAAGACACTGACAGATTATGCTGCTACAAAGGCTGCAATTCACAACTTTACCAAATCTCTGGCTATGCAGCTTGCTCCCAGAGGAATCAGAGTAAACTGCGTCTCTCCAGGACCGGTATGGACTCCGCTTATTCCAGCAACTCGTGAACCAGAACAAGTATCCAGCTTTGGTGAAAACACGTTGTGGGGAAGACCTGCACAGCCTTCAGAGATAGCTCCTTCATTTGTTTTTCTGGCATCTACCGATGCACGCTTTTATACTTCCGAAATTCTGTCTCCTTCAGGCTCTGTTCTCAATCTTTAATGATGTGTCTTGGTGTAGAGGTATTTATTGGTTGCAAACCAAAAGAAGGTGGCAGGATATTTCAGGAGAAAAAAAGATGTTGGATGAGTATCTTGAAACCAATGCCAATAAGCATAACACCTCCTGCTATCTCGATTTTGTTTTCAAGAAAAGAACCACAACAATTGCCAATGTAAGTACCGCAGAAAGAGAGAAGGAATGTGACGGAGCCAATTACGATTATGGGGGCAAGAATTGAAATCTCCAGAAAGGAAAGAGTTACTCCGACTGCGAGCGCATCGATACTGGTAGCCAGTGCCATCATGAAAAGTATGGGAATCTCCATTGGGTTGCTGAGTAGCTGTTTCTGTTCCAGGTGCCTGGATTCCAGAATCATTTTCAGCCCTAAAAATACCAGAATTGTACAAGCTATCCAGTGATCAAACGCTTTAATCCAGGAGGCAAAACTTATTCCACTGATCCATCCCAGTAAGGGCATAAGGGCCTGAAAAGAGCCAAAAAAAAGTCCAATTATAATTGCATGGCCCAAATGCATCCTTTTTATTGCGATACCACTGGTTATAGAAACTGCAAAGGCATCCATGGAGAGCCCTAAAGCAATTACAATCAGGGACAAATGGCTCATAAGGGAACAAAACTCATATGTCCTGAATCAGCTTCTTAAGGCCGCTTTTCTCAAAAAGAACCGTGATTCTGCTGGGAGTGCCATTATCTTTGCCTACCACCACACCATGTTCATTGAAACTCTGGTGAAAGATGGTTTCTCCCAATAAAAAGTGATCTGTTGGTTTATAGGTGCGAGGTGTTTCATTTTGGGTATTTTGCTCTAAAAGATCGGTGCCAGTATAACAAGCTGTCTTAAAGCATTTGGTGCAGTAATATTCAAAGGTGGAAAGACGGTCCAGCACTCTGCCACTTTCAGCGATGCTTCTATCCAATTGAGCAGGAATAACTTTATTACAGAATCTGCAGTAAAGATCCAGTTCTTCAATAGGAGAAAATGTTGCAGCCATGAAAAAAACCCTTTCTTGCTTCGCTATAAAGATTTGCATTAAAAAGATAACAGAAAGTTGAAATTACCACATGGTTCCAGTGAAATCAAATGTTAGTTATGATCCGCTTGATAAATAACTTTAAGTTTTCGGTTTCGAATTGTATTGGAATTACCTTATTTTATAGCTTTAAATTCGATCCATTTGGGTCGGTCTGGAACCGCCGCTTAGGTCGTCTTTAGCCATCTTGAGGAAAAAGTACAGATATTCTGGTTTTCTTGGATTTTCTGCTTTTTTCCAGGAATGAAAAGCTGCTTTTTTAAACTCATCATAAATCATTCTGCCTGGTTCAGTTCAAAAAGGAGTGTTATGAGAATTGTTTTCCTGGGATCTGCAGACTTTGGGATTCCATCACTGGAAAAACTTATTGAGTTACATACTGTTGTGGGAATTGTAAGTACTCCGGCCAGACCCCAGGGCAGGGGATTGCACTACATCGATTCGCCTGTCACCCGCTATGCCAAAGAACATGATTTAAAGCCAATTATTACCACTGATGATTTTAAATCAGAGCAACTGATATCTTCGTTAGCATCACTGAAAGCAGATCTTTTCGTGGTAGTGGCATTCAGGATACTGCCAAAAGCTATATTTGCACTTCCTCCATTAGGAACGTTGAATATTCATGCTTCATTGCTTCCTAAGTTTCGGGGCCCTGCTCCTATTCAGAGGGCGATAGAAGCAGGGGAAAAAGAGACTGGGGTTAGTGTGTTTCGATTGGATGAAGGAATCGACACTGGAGAGATACTGTTACAGAAAAGGATCTCAATAGGGGAAGAGGAAACCACTCCGGAGCTATACCAAAGACTAAGTATTGCAGGAAGTGAAGCGCTGATGGAGGCAATAGGTGCCTTGGAAAGCGGGCAAATCAATCCTTTAAAACAAGATGATTCACTGGCATCAAAGGCTCCGAAATTAAAAAAAGAAGAAGCACAGATAAACTGGGAGCTTTCTTCTGAACAGATTTTCAACAAGATGCGTGCATTCAAACCATTTCCAGGAACTTTCACTTTGTTCAATGGAAAGAGACTGGGAATTCAATGGGCGCAGAAGTTAAATGGAAAAACAGGTAATCATGCCGGAACGGTCATCTGTGTAACTCGTGATTATTTTGATGTTCAGTGTGGAGTCGGGATTCTGAGGGTATTGAAGGTGAAACCGGAAGGAAGAAAAGAGATGGATGTACGGGACTTCCTGGCTGGAACAGAAATAAAAGAAAAGACGGTTCTACACTGATTGCAAAAACTATAAAGAAGGAATTTACTTTGAGACCAGAAGGAAACAGGCGAATGGGAAAGAGGGTGCAGAAAAAAGCGAATCCCCGCCAGCTAATACTCAGGATTTTTGTTGAACTGGACAAAAACAGAAGTAATCTTGACCACATAATTAATGTAGTTTTAAGAGGATCCCACATTGACCACAGAGATAGACGATTTGTTTTTGAAATCGTGTATGGCATACTGAGGCATAAAGCTACGATCGACTATACAATAGATAAGTATTTATCACAGGGCAGCGGTCAAAAAGATGAGGATCTTTACAGGATTTTACGAATAGGGATTTATCAGCTTCTTTACATGAATAAGGTTCCCGACCACGCTGCGGTTAATGAAACGGTTAGTTTGGCAAAAGCAGACCTTAAGACAGTCCGTTTTTCCAGTGTGGTAAATGCTATCATGCGTGCCTTAATAAACGATAAAAAGATCATTCCTCTTCCTGACCCTCAGAAAGATCTTGTAACCCGTCTGACTGTGGAATATTCTCATCCCCGCTGGATGGTGGAAAGATGGCTGAAGAATTTCGGATTAGCCAAAACAAAGAAGCTTTTAGACTTTAACAACCAGAAACCATCAATTTTTCTCAGGCGAAAGCTCAGGGATATTTCGCGTCAGCAGTTTGAAGCAGATGTAAGGAATATTTGTGAACCAGCATCCGGATACCTGAATTTGTATTACAAGCTAAAGAGGACACTTCTTCCGGAAAACATTCAGATAATTCATCATGGTTTATGTAATGTGCAATCACCATCATCGGGTTGGGTCGTGGCCCTGATGGATGTAACAAAAGGTGAACATCTACTGGATCTGTGTGCAGCTCCTGGTGGAAAGACTGCTCTCATGTCTGAATTAACCGGTGACAGCGGAACTGTGTGTGCCTGTGAACTAAAGTGGAATCGCTTGATGAGTGTGATTGAAACTGCTAAAAGAATGAAACTGGAAAATATCTATCCCTTGCTTTGTGATGGTGCTTACCCTCCATTTAACGGCTTTTTTGACAAAATTCTGTTGGATGCTCCATGCAGCGGGACTGGTGTTCTTCACCGTCATCCGGAAGCCCGATGGATCCGTAAAGAGGAGGATATACTTTCTCTGGCAGAGAAACAGAAGACTTTGCTGAATTCTGCAGCATCACTGGTAGATAAAGGTGGTGTAATCGTCTATTCAACCTGTTCACTGGAACCAGAAGAAAACCAGAAACAGATAGAACTATTTCTCAAGGAACATCCATCCTTCTGCCTGGATAGTGTCCCTGATTCTATTCCTCAGCGTTTCATTGATAATAACGGATATCTGATGATTACTCCTTATGAGCACGGTATGGATGCCATGTTTGGAGCAAGATTGAAAAGAATGAATTGAAAAAAACGTGTAATTGGCGGAAAATGAGATAAGTGAATATTGAGGTTTTTCAATATAATTTTCAAAGACCGAAACTGAATTATCATGGTTTATCTCTGCAGATCTATTCTACTTTCTATAGCGATCATGTTGCTGCATCTTTACTGCAGTCCTTCTCCTTACGGGTTCTCTGTGAACCAACTTTATAGCAGAGAGAAATTCAGTGGTTCGGACCTCTATGAAAGAAGTATCGGTATTTGTCCTCTTTTAAGAGATACCGGTTATGACACAATGCAATTCCTCCGTTCAAAGAGCCATTTTGAAGAATTAAGGAAAGTAAGATCAGATTTACATTTTATTTCAGCAGATGAAATCGAAAGTCATTTTTTGGACAAATGGAGCACCGATTCTTTACATCAGTTTTTCACTCTTCTATTCAGAGGTGAAGTTGCTTCCCTGCAAACCCGTGACTCGTTATGGAGCGGCATCAAAAGCGATTATTATCTGGTGATGCGTCTCAGAGATGCTTCGACGGTAAAGAAATTAAACAATGAAATTCGCAAACGGGTTAATATGGAAGCAGAACTTTGGGATTGTAAAGATCAGGAGGTGCTCTGGAGAACTGCGGTAAGGGGAATTTGTATTAAAGATAAAATCCCGGACAGGCAGTTTCTGCTGGAAACTGTTAAAAATGCCTGTTTAAATCTTCCTGTCCCTATTCCATCATACGGTAATCAATGGTGAAAAAAGATGCGTCTTTGTGCGGAAAAGATCGTAAAGATAGGTTTTACCAGATCGCCTAAGGCAATATTTGACGAAGTCGAGTCGGTTACTGCTGAGATGATCAGGCAGGGATGGTATTTAAAGGACAGTTGTGTAGAAGATGGATTAGGATATGTGCACCTTTTTTTTGAACGTGAAGTCGATAGTAATAATAACGATGCAATTGCATCTTTGTAGAAGGGAGAATGACTCATGAAGTATGAATTAGAACAAAAGGGTGGTTTCACTATGATTCACATCATCGGCAATATCGATTCTACTTCCAAGACTAAACAGCTTGATCAGGAAATCTCCGCCTTGGTGGAAAAGGGTAATCATCATTTTATTTTTAACCTGAAACGCACTACATATCTTGACAGCGCCGGAATCAGCATTTTTATTCATTGTCTCTGTGATGTTCAGCAGAATAATGGCTCTGTATTCATAATTGCAGAAGATAATCAGGTACGCCGGGTTCTGGAGATGGTAGGAATAAATCGTCTGATAAAAACCTACAATTCAGAAAAAGAATTCTTTGAGGCTCAGAAGGTGGAAGCAAGCTGATTTTATTGCGATTTTCAGCCTTTTTTGCTTTCAAATTTCATGTGTATTTGATTTACGAATCGCTTTTTTCATGTCCGTTATTATGCTTCATTGAATGATATAAGACTTCTAAACCCCTCTCCACTGAAAATTTACCCTGGAGAGGGTGTATAGAAGTATTTAGAATAGATATTTGTTAGTATTGACTTAAATATCTGTTCCCATTATTACGCGGAAATTTGTAAAAAAATACCAGAGAGTTGCGGTCATAGTTATAGGTTTTCTGTTTTTCTTTGGGAAGATCGGATATTTCTCCTTGAACGAATCCTAACTGGGAGAACCAGTCTGATGTCTGGGTTGTAAGGAGAAAAACCTGTTTTAATTTCATGGCCAAAGCTTTTTCCATCAAATAGGAAACGATTTTTTTACCGATTCCAGCATTGATATACATCTCATCTACAACGATAGCAGCTATTTCACCCTGCTGTCCGTACTTGTGCAATGCTCCACAACCGTGCACTGTTCCGTCTACCTCATAAACGATGAAATCCTTGATTTTCTTTTCAAGATCGGAAGCGGTTCTTGGGATCAGGATTTTATCTTCCACTGCCGGATGCATCATCCGCAGGACTTCAGGGATATCGGAGTGGGTCATTTTTCGGATGTTTTCATGCTGATTGCCATAGATCATGGTTCCCAGGCCCCGGTTAGAAAATATTTCTTTAAGAATCATCCCTTCGATATGACCATCGACGATATGAACCCGTTTTACACCGAGATTGCAGGCCTCCAGCCCCAGAGATACCAGCTCCAAAGATTCATCATAACTGTCAGAGGAGTTGAGATCAAGGAATTCCTGAGCCTGTTCCCGGTTGAGCTGGGAGATGATACCTTCACCTGTGACAAACGCTCCATCAGGGATTTTATATTCTCCCTGATGAATCCCACCCTTATCAGTAACAAAAAAGAGTTTTGCGGCTTTAAGTTCGATGCTGAGAGTAAGGGCTAATTCATTTGAAGAGAGGTTGTAAGGTTTACCTTTGCCGCTCCACCCGATGTTGGGAAAAATGGGTATAAGGCCGTCTTCCAGAACATTATTCAGGATATCGATCTGAAGCCGTTCGACGGTGCCGGAGCTTTGGTAGTTTATTCCATTTCGAACCCCGATGCTTCTTGCCCGGACCCAGTTACCGATCACTGCATGAGCTTCACATTCTGCAAGCATGGTCATTATATTGTTGGAGACATCAAATGCAGCCATCTTTATGAAAGGAATCGATTCGGGAGGAGAAATCCGGATACCATTTATGGTGGAGCAACTGACATTATAGGTTTTAAGGACCTCATCGATTCTGGTTCTTGCGCCTGGAACCAGAATAATACGGATTCCCATGCGATGCAGAAGCACCAGATCTTTAATAAGGATAGGGAACAGGGGGTTGGAGATGAGGATATCATCGATTTTAATTACAAAAAGCTCATTTTTAAAACGATCGATATAACCGAATGCCTGCCGAATTACTTCAGATTGTTCTTTAAGCTTTGATTTATCCATGGTGATTTTGAGAGTCGGGAAATCTTTCTGAGAGTTGTATTATTTTAATTCGATAGAAAAAATACACTATTGTTGGTCTTTTGAGGCATTTTTTTGTGTTTTGTGGGGTTTAGGGCTGGATTTTGAGTGGAAAGAATCATTTGGTAATGACAGGTACTTTTTATGGAAGCTGATACACCGGGGAAATTCACTTGAGTGGGATGCTTCTGGATTTTGTCCGGGGAGTCTACCTCTAAAGAAGGTGAAATCGGGGTTTGACGAGAACAGGACAGGAAATAGGAACAGGGACTAAATGATAAACATTAGCTACTTTACAACACTATTGTTCCCTTTTTAGTATTTCTGATTTTGTAATTTAAAATTTGTGTAGGATTAAGATTTGTGATTTGGAATTTTCTGCCGATTGAGAGTGCTGGTAGTTACATGAAACCACCAGGAACCTGTTTCATCGATTATTTAACCTTTTTATCTCTTCGAGGATTTCCATTGACAAGCCAGTCGTTTTTTGTATCTCCATGATTTCCATATTCTGTAAAAAAAGATTACGCGCTGAATCAATTTTTTCTCTTGTTTCCGATAATTTTTCCAGTGGCAAGCTGGTTATTTCCTGAATCAGCTTCGTATCCATTCCTTTTAAAATCATTCTTTGGGCAACATCTAATTTGCCCGTTTCTTTTCCAATTTTTTTGCCTTTCTCAATTCCTTTCTCAATTCCTTTCTCAATTCCTTTCTCAATGCCCTGTCTTTGCAATATTTCCAATATTTTAGACACTTTTCGATCCCCCTGATTAAACCAGTTGATAATTTTTCTGACTACCTGGTGTCGTATTTTCGGAAGGGCAGCATTTTCTATGTATCTTCCCACCATATCCAGATTAACCTGTATCTGATCACCAGGCAGCTCTTTAAAGATTTCGAGTATGTCGTCAATTTTGTTTAGAAGTTCCGGTCTTTGAATGTATTTAAACATATAAAGACCGATTCTTAACAGAGGAATCCCTTTTATCTGGTGATCCGGAATAGTGGAAATATTAAAAACCTCGAAATGAAAGTTCTGGATATATCGGTAATCGTTATCAATCGGGTCGTATATGGATGCAGTGTCCTGAGGGATCTCCCGTTCATCCAGTCCATGATAAATCACTATCGGGATAACCCTTATCTCTTTCTTATGCTCAGGGTGCATCTTTGCATAACGTTGTCTTAAAATATGAATATATTCATCAAGCTTTTTACCGACACCAGGATCTCTGGTACTTTTATGCTCAAGAAGAATCAGAATGTGATACCCGGAATCTTTCAACTGGACAATTAAAACCAGATCGGAAAGCCGCTCCTCATATTGCTCATTTACCGAATCGTTCTGAAACAGTTCCATCGTGTCAATATCGATTCGATAACGGATCAGATGCACAAGGTATTCGGTATAAAGACTGCGCAGAATGGTTTTTCTGCTAAAAAACTCCTTGAAGAATTTATCGTGTGGGTTTTTGATCATTGTGTTCATAACTACATGCCGATTCAAAAAAAACTGTTCAGGGAGTGAACTGCTTACAGCAAAAATAAAGCCGGTTCCCTATAAAATATGCGTATAACATTGCAGATGGAACACCTGAATAGAGTTGAATTAAATCACTTCAGGTAATTCGGAGGACGGGGAAACTAATCCATTCCCAACCTTTTATGGTTCTTCTACTGATCACAACCAGGCATGGTTCAGTTTAATAATTGAACTTATTCAAAGCCAAAATCTACTTTAATCTGGGAAAGGAATCATACCGGCCGGATTAATGTTCAATGCAAAAAAAGATCTCTCCTAAAAATACAGAGGAAATAGTTTTTATAAATGCTCACCGAAAACAAGCCTGGCCTTTTCGTTTTGCTTTCAAGTTCTTATATATTACCGCAATCATATTTATAATCTGTCCTTTTACTGATTGTGCAGAGGAAAATCTGCACAAAGAGATCCTGAAAAGGGTATCGATGGTAAATATTGACTCCATAGGTGCTCATTTAAGGCGTCTGCAGGATTTCAAGACCAGATATGCTTTGAGTGATAGCTGCCGGGCAGCAGAAAAATATCTTTTTGAGTATTTCAATAACTGTGGAATCGATTCAGTCTGGTATGATACCGTTTTTCACAAAGGGACTGCTCTGCGAAACGTATTTGCTTCTATCAAAGGTAATGTTGATCCGGATGCAGTTATAATATTATGTGCCCATATCGATGCCACTTCAGATACGCCTCTTGACTGTGCACCTGGTGCTGAAGATAACGGTTCGGGTGTTTCGGTTGTCATGGAAGCAGCCAGGATTCTTGCAGACGCGAAATTGCCTTATACATTATTGCTTATCGGGTTCAGCGGTGAGGATATTGGACTTGTGGGCAGCAAGGCAACTGCAGAATCTATGATTAAAAGTAAAAAAAGAATTTGTACTCTACTCAACCTGGATATGGTGGGATGGATTGGTGGAGCTTTCGGGATAAAAGTGCTATGCGACTCCAGTACAATTTATCTGGCAAGAATCGAATGCGACGCGGCACTGGAATATTCCAATATGTTCCCTGAAATAATAGTGCGCAATCCTCTTCCCAGTGATAATTATTATTTCCAGATTGCAGGGTATCCTTGTCTGGCAAATATCGAGCGATTTGAGCATGATTCGGCAGGTTACAAATGGTATCATACCTGTGAAGATACTGTGGGAAATCTGTCATTGCCTTTAATACAGGAAGTAGCAAAAACCGTCATTGCCACTATCATAAAGATAATGGAAATTCCGGCACCTCCTGCCAATGTAGAGAGAGGATTATACTTTCAATCATTCAAACGTCTTTATCATCAATGGAAGAGTTCCTTCAAGCTTTATTTATTTCAAAAAGAAAATACCCGATTGCATATGATAAGTGGATAAAAGAACAATTGTGTGATATTTTGCAATTGCCAAATCTTTATGATGAGCTGGTAGGTATAATGGAATGCCACAAATTTGAAAGCTCTGAACATATTATAAAGGCAGATAAACTTGAATACCTTGTTTCACATTATTGCAAGGAGTAACAGTGAACCGGTGAATAAGGCTCAGAGGAGCTAATTAAGAAATCACAAAGTGGCACGCATCCGGTCCAGAATTCAAGTTCCTTATAGATCCTCGTTATAAGATGTTTTATTTTAGCTGTTTAAATGCTAATCTGTTTATAACAAAAATACTTAGGTTATTTACTGGCTCAGGAAAGCATTTCAGAAAATAGGGAGAATTATGAAATATAAAAATGCCTGGATTTTTATCTGTCTTCTTCTTTTCAGTTCTGTTTTTGCCTCAGAACAAGATTCTTCTAAAGAGTTTTTCAGCGATAAAGAATTAGAATCGACTATAATGTTTCTGGAAGACAGTCAGAAGATAAGTGAGTTGGTATCCAGGTTACGGGAAATACGTGATGCCCGTAAGCTTGCTGCCATCGATACAACTGAAAAAAGCGAAAGGTTCTCATCAAATTTACATTCAATATTTGCGATATTTAAAAAAGGAGTGGTTCAAAAGAGTGTTCAGATACAAAAAGAGCTGCTCTCAGTTCCACAGAAGATTTCAAAGATAAACTTCCAATTAACGAATGAAGGAAATCTTGAATGGCTCTATTCATTTTTAATAATTCTTCTGATAGCAATCGTTTCAGGCGGACTTGCTGGGGTATTTTTTTGGCGAACCGGTAAACATCTTCGGAAAATCGCAGATAAAGCCAATAATAATTATACCAAAATAGCAGGTATAACAGCTTGTTTACTCACTAAGAGTGCTTTTTCATTCTCTCTAATAGGCATGGGACTGACCTTTGTTTTGATTCCAGTTGGTTTTGAGCTCGGCATAATTATAAAGAAGATTCTTTTAGCATTACTGGTTTATGTTGCAGCCCGCGCAGTAGTAAATATCGTATGGAACCGTAAATATCCGTTGTTTTCATTCAGTAATGAAGCTTCTGCGGCTGTAATCAGGAATTTGCTCATTTTTATCCGGTTTTCTTTGATTGTTTACATTTTTTACTGTTTTACCAATAGCCTGTTGCCCGGAGTTGCTCTGATATTATCTCTTTTCTATCAGGTTATCATTCTCTGCTGGATTCCTTCACTGCTTAAAAGATACCGTTATCCGATCACCCAATGGTTTACAACCAAATCTATGGAAAGAAAAGCTCTTCCAAAGGTAATGATTTTGATAATAAAAATTGTTCTTTTAAGGATCAATTATATCGCGTTCGTGTTTTTGCTGCTTATGACGCTTGTTTGGCTGGCAGGGTACAAGAATGCATACGAAAAGATAGCTGCAGGGGTGCTGCTGTCATGTCTTATAATGACTTTTTCGGTATTTCTCATAGTTGTGTGGAATTCTATTCTACTTAATTATAAAAGATCACTTCAAAGCACTTCAAACGGGATATCTGAGTTTTCAGAATTTCTTTCCAAAAACATGGTTCTTATCAGAAGAACGGTACTATTTGTCATAATTGCGATTTCTGTTATTGCAATATCTCAGGTTTGGGGGATGAGCCTGGGTGGCGTTTTAGGTTTAAAAAATGCATACCTGAAAACAGCATTTCGGGTCATATCAATTTTGGTTGGAACATTTATTCTCATTCAACTGACTAAAATTATCATTGAAAGGATGAGAAAAGAGGCGACAACTCACATGAAAAGTTCAAACTTAAGTAGTTCTATTGAAATAGAGAAGAGAGTTGACACACTGGGTAATGTCATGCAGAAGATGGCAATAGGTGGGGTTGTTTCCTTAGCGGTTATTATGGTAATGGATGAGCTCGGTTTTGATATCAAAGCGATGCTTGCAGGAGTTGGGATAATCGGTCTGGCAGTAGGTTTTGGAGCACAGAACCTGGTTAGAGATATAATTAGTGGATTGTTTCTGATATTTGAAAACCGGATCAGGGTGGGGGATGTGGCAATAATTAACGGAACCGGAGGAGCAGTTGTACAGGTAAATCTTAGGACAACGGTTTTAAGATCGGTTGACGGGACGGTTCATGTTTTCCCCAATGGCTCTATAAACTCGCTTTCCAATATGACCCAGGAGTTTTCTTTTTATGTGTTTGAGATCAGTGTCTCTTACAGTGAAAATATTGATAGAGTAATAAAAGCTTTAAAAGAAGTGGGAGAAGAGATTATTGCAGATCCGGGTTATAAAGATTTGATATTGGAGCCGCTGGAGATTCAGGGTGTTGATCGTTTTGCAGATTTTGCAGTGGTTATCAAGGCCAGGATAAAAACCCAGCCGATAAAACAGTGGTATGTAGGAAGAGAGATGAACCTCCGGATCAAACGTAAATTTGACAAGGAAGGGATCCGGATAGCATTGCCACATAGGGCCTTGTATTTTGATGAGATGTCAAAACCATTTCCACTGAAACTGGAGGGAGCGCCTTCGGAAAGTTCACAGCAGAAAAAAGATGAGACCAGAAACGAGTCATTGGAGGGAATTTCGGGATAGGTTTTGACGAACCTGGGGACGGAGGAACCTTTTCATATCTGTATCGGTCAAGGTAAGCCGATCTGAAATTGCCCAGTTTTTCATGCAAAACTTCCCATATAGAAACGATCCAGAAACCTTTTTATTCAACCATAATCATCGCGGTTCAATATGAAGTTTCCTCCGTCCCCATTGATCAGAACCAGAAAATCCCCAAAAAAACTCAAATCCCAAATCATCCCTCTTGCTCTGGATTTCTATAATATTTCCTGGCCTCCGGCAATAACTTCTTAATCTCCTCGATTCTATTTTCCTCTGCTGGGTGAGTGCTTAGAAATTCCGGTGGCTGCTGCCCCTTTTGAATTTCCATCATCCTTTCCAAAAAACCGATGGATTCTTCCGGATCATAACCAGCCATGGCCATAAAGATCAAACCCAACCGATCCGCTTCCTCTTCCTGGATTCTGCTATATGGAAGAATTATTCCTACCTGAGCACCTAAACCATAAGCAGCAAGGGCAAGCTCACGGGTCTTCTGAGGTTGTTTTTGCAAAGCTTCCGACAGAACCATTCCACCTAATTCTGCGATTAAAAGTTGGCTCAATCTTTCATTAGCATGGTTGGCCACCGAATGCGCGGCTTCATGCCCAACCACAAAAGCTAATCCTGCTGCATTTTGGGTTACCAGAAGTATCGGACTCAGAACTGCCACCTTACCTCCAGGCATGGCAAAAGCATTTATGGCGGTGTCTTCTATCAGATTGAATTCCCAGCGGTATCGCTTGAGTTTTTCAGGGTTATCCTTATAATACTGCTCAACTGCTTTTTGAATATTACTACCCACACTCTTGACCAACTCTGCATCTTCGGTACCGGTGATTACTTCGTGTGTATTTAAATACTCCTGGTATTGTTCGAAACTGAGTTTAAAAAGTTCCTCTTCGGATACCAGATTCAGTTGTCTTCTGCCGGTTTCCGGGGTTGGTTGGCAAAGGATTAAAAGTAAAATTAAAGGAAAAAACACGCTGCATTTTTTCATATCCCTCCCTCATTTCTATAATGAAAAAAGAAGCAACAATATATGTGCCAAGGGAGAAAAATTATCTGCTTTAGGGTTGGAATTTTTTTACTTAAGATGTGTACTTATTACATCGATTCTGCTGCAGTAATCATAAACGGGGCAACGATTGCAGTATGGATTTATCGGACGACATGTATGTTGACCGAACGAAACGAAATAGGAATTAAAGGTGGTCCAGTACTTTACAGGAAGCCATTCCCTTAATTTCATCTCGGTTTCCAGTGGTGTCGAAGTCTTCAGATATCCCAGACGATTAAAAATCCTGTGCACGTGAATATCCACACACACCGCAGGCTTGTTAAAAGCAACTGCTACCACCAGATTAGCAGTTTTCCGACCCACTCCCGGTAATTGAACCAGTTCCTCAACTGTGGAAGGAATCTGACCTGCAAATAAATCATTTAGAACCTGAGGAAGTTTTTTAAGGCTTTTCGCTTTTTCGCGATAAAATCCTACCGGATAAATCAATGATTCGATATCTTTGATGCTGAGTGAGCTCAGATCTGCAGGAGTTGATACTCTCTGAAACAACCTCCTGGCGGCCAAAATGGTGGTTTCATCTTTGGTTCGCGCACTCATGATTGTAGTAAGAAGCACTTTAAAAGGATCTTTGGTCTGAGTTTCAATAAGATCAACAACCGGCATGCGATGCTTGTGAAACTCCTGCTTAAGGAGCTCATACACTTTATCTATATCACTGCTTTTTTGTACCATGGGTCAGCAAGGAATCCTGGCAGAAAATCAGAAATAATCGGGAAAAAGAATCAGAAACAATACCTGATTTGACAAGCCCTGAGTGTAAAAAGTCTTTTCCATTCTCATTGTTTGTTTAGAAATTTTTTCATATTACTTCTGATTAGATATTGTTTTGATATTATTTCTTATTTTGGCGACTTAACATTATTTACGTTATTTTCCCTTCGAAACCTGTCTATATAACGTAACTCCTATCTCAAACCGGTTCGACAGAAAAGATAAATCACCTTTATCTTCAATATTGCCGCTTAGGTTGCTTTTCTGAATTCTCTTTCCATTATTGTAAAAATAGTCAAACCAGTTTAAAGTATAGCAAAGACTGATCTCCGCTGTTCCGTTTGAAGAGAGACGGCGGATTGCAGAAATTCCGGTCTTGAAAGTAAAAGTAGTGCCCAGTGCACTCAGATTCTTGCCACTTTCTCTGATGCTGTTTTCGACCTGCTGCATTCTCTGGTCTTTGGACTTGTTGTCAATATCCCTTATGTTTTTCAGATACAATACCGGTGAAATTCCCAGTCCGACAAAAAAGTAACTTTTCTCGATTGATTCGATTGAAAAATATTGCGGCGGTATCTTTAAACCGTAATTTACTTCCAAAGCCGCTGAGTGAAGAAAAAGTTTCTGTTTCATATCGATTCGCCGGTTTAAGGTATCGTCTGCAGCAAACACGATGTACTTTTGATTCTTATAAATAAGAGAATAGGTCAGAGATGCTCGTAAGAGACTTTTATCACTTAGTCTGGATATTGACAATCGTACGGGAAAGGTCATGTTATAAACGCTGGCTTGTTCTTTTATCTTGAATTCAAGCAGCGAAGTATCTGATATCTGCAATGAGTCCGGCAGTGATGTATCAGCATGTATGATAAATGAATTTGTCTGCAGACCCAAATCTGGTAACGAATCAGGAAGTGAATTCTTCCACAGAGGAAGCAGTGGTAGATTGCCCAGCGTTACTCCTGCACCGAACCCCAGAAAAAGACCATTAGATGGTTTGATAGAGTCTGGTGGGGGTATTTCCGGGTTCAGGGGCACAGTTTCCGATTTTGCAGATGTCGAGTCCGGTATTTGAATAATACTGTCAGATACTTCAGATGTGTCTGTATTGGCATAAGATGAATCTGAGAGCAAATTAGGTTCAGGAACAGAATCAATCCTTTGTTCTGGAATACTGTCAGCAAAAGATGCTGTAGCAAGGATTATCAGGAGAACAGAAATTTTAAACAAAATAAAACGCATACCGATGTGTTATCCCTGTGATTTATTGGCTGTGGATTCAAGGGCAATAAGTGTGTAGTCATCTTCATAGGTATAACTTTTCAGTTTGGACTGAATAGTGGAGATTACCTTTCCAAAAGGATAATTTCTGCATTCTATCAGCATATCAACGAAACGATCATAGCCCAGAAGAGTGTCTTCACTGTTATTGGATTCCAGTACTTCATAGATCCCATCGGTAAATATATAAAAGCGGTCGCCTTTTTCGAAACTTATTGTCTGATGCTCAAACTGAGTATCGGTAATAAGTCCGATGAATGTACCTGCGGTTTTGAGTGGAATAAGTGATCCGTCTTTTTTGATAAGTACTGGTATGGGATGGCCGGCTCTGCTGAAAGTTAGGGTATTTTTTTCCAGATCAAATATTCCCCAAAAACAGGTAAGATAATGTCCGGTGTGAATGTTATTAAGGAGATCGTTGTTTATATGGGAGAGAAGATCACATACCGGCATCTCGCTTTTACTATGGTTATATAGTGACATTTTTGAAATTGTGGCTACAAATGCAGCGGCCAGTCCATGACCGGATGCATCACCTACAAAAACCCCTAACCGGGTAGGCGAGAAGCGGATGAAATCATATATATCACCACCGACATCGGTTATGGGATGGTAAGTAAGAGAAATTTTGAGCCCGGAAACCGATGGTGCCTGTTTGGGAAGAATGCTTTGCTGGATTAGCCTGGCCAGACGCAACTCTTCTCTTATGTTCTGTTGAGCTGCTTTAAGGTTTTTCATGGTCCCGGCAAGAGTGCGGTTTTTTTTCTCAAGATTATTTTTTAATTCCTCTAAAAGGGAAATATCCCTGATATGCTCGATAATACAGGAATGCTCATTGTCTATCGAAAAACGGGTTGGTGAAAAACTGATAGATACTGCACCTGAGCCACAAGGATGCGCAGCACGTTCTATCTTTTGAATGGTTTTGGAGTCCATTGATTTTTTCAGTAAACAATCTTCACAGGGACTGGCTCTTTTACGTAACAGAGTAAAACATTTCTGCCCGATTACATCGGAAAAATCTTTGGATACCAGAGTAATATAAGCTTTATTAGTGCGTCTGACTATGTATTCATCGGTAATAACAGCCAGCGGATCCTCAATACCATCAAGCATCTCCTGAAGATCAGTCTTGCTTTTATATATCAGATGAAACGGATATCTGCGGTAAAAAAAAAACAAAATACCTGGCAGGATTACCAGAAAAGCACCGATGAAAATAAACAGCACCGCTTGATTCATAAACACTTTTCCTTCAGTTTTACCTGTGCAGATGACATGCGAAGGTAACGGGGAAGAATGTCGGAATGTTTTTTCCATAATTGTGGTTCATTAAGAGCCTGAGATCCGCGCAAAGAGCAGAAAAGGCCTCTTTGCACAGGAAACTTTTCAACAGGATAAAACCAGGGATGTTGCTTCAGGAAATCAAAAGCCGTACTTCTGCTGTATCCCATTGTATCTGTGATGACTAGGTCATCCGGTTTCACCAATTCTCTGAATTCTTCTATGCTACAAACTGAATCGTCGGTAAGTCTGATCAGCTTTTCCTGACTGAAACGAAAAGAAGCCAGAAACACCTCGTCATTTCTGGCGTCAATTGCAGTAAGTATTCTTGCTGATGACCTTTGAGCGGCGTAAGCCATCACTTCAAGTGATGACACCGGTAAAATGAGTGCATCAGGATTGCCAAAACAAAAACCTTTGGCAAAGGCCAGACCGATCCTCAAACCGGTAAAGGAACCGGGGCCGATGGTTACTGCCAGACGATTGATTTCTGATGGATCGACCTTATTGATCTTTAAAAGCATATCGACAGTATGTGCTATGTGTTCGGCATGTGAATTCCTGATGAAACGGGAGTAAGATGCTATTGCGGTATCACCTTTGAAAAGACCTGCTCCCAGATCAACAGATGATGTATCTATTCCCAGAACCCAGCTCATAATGCACCGGTTTTTTTTCTGAAAAGAGCGGATTGGATTAATTTGTCGAGAAGTTGGGCATAACTTCCACCTGCAGCCATAAATGCTTTTGGAAGAAGAGAGTTGCGGGTGAAACCCGGAAGGGTATTGGTTTCAAGTACAAAAAGTTTGTCATCACTATAGATCATGTCTGTTCTGGAAACCCCGCTGCAGCCAAGAATGTTATGCGCTGTTAAGGCTGCCGCCTTTATTCTCTCCAGTAATTCTTCGGGGTAAGGAGCCGGAACAATCTCTTCGGAAGCCCCATCGGTATATTTGGCAGTATAATCGAAAAAAGATGTTTTGGGCCGAATCTCGATGGGAGGTAAGGCGGTAAGTGTACCGTCGGGTTCTTCAATTACTGCGCAGGTGAATTCGATACCATTGACTGCCGACTCAATGAGAATGTTGGGGGAACATTGCCTCAGCTCAGTCAGCATTCTGGAAAGTGATTCTATTGAGTCTGCTTTTCCCATAAGACGGCTGGAACCGGATTGTGGAGCTTTGACAAAACATGGAAACCGGTGTTTTGAGGAGATCTCAGCTATTGTAGTCTGGGGAAAATTCTTACCGAAAATAGAAAAAGGAGGAACTGTGAGTCCATTTTGAATATAGACGAATTTGGATAATATCTTATCCATGGCAAGTGCACTGGCTGTAACACCGGATCCAGTATAGGCTAAATCCATGGCATCCAGCGCACCCTGTATGGTTCCGTCTTCTCCGAAAGAACCATGCAAAGCTCCAAGGAAAACGACTCCGCAGCCCTCCCATACCGGTTTGGAATCTGCCAGATTAAACGGCCCCTTGTAGTTTTGCAGGTTTAGCATCTCATTAAAGGAAAGAGTGTGTTCAGGAATATCATAAAAGAAAAACTCTTTTGATTTACTGACAAATACAGCCCTTATCCGGTATTTGGATCTGTCCAGATTTGTGATTATTCCAAAAGCGGAGTTGAGCGAAACTTCATGTTCGGCCGAAGGGCCGCCCATTAATATGTTGACCTGCAAGGTCATTTTTGTGCTTCCTTTATTTTCTGGTTTATAACTTCGACTACCGATGAAGCGGCCACGCGATATTGGGCTCTGGTATCTCTTTCCCGGATAGTAACTGTGTCATCCTGCATCGATTGGCTGTCAACAGTAACACAGAAAGGTGTACCTGCTTCATCCTGACGGGCATATCTGCGCCCGATCGCCGAATTGTGATCGTAAAATGATTTAATGGAATTATCAAGCAAGTCGTTATATATTTTTTCCGACTTTTCCGGCATTCCATCTCTTTTCACAAGCGGAAGCACTGCAACCTTGATAGGAGCTAAAGATGGATGAAGATGCAGGACTGTACGGGCATCTTTTCCTTCACCTTCAACCGAATAGGAGTCAATAAGAAATGCCAGTGTTGCTCTGTCGGCTCCTGCAGCAGGCTCAATGACATAAGGAAAATAATGCTGCTTTGATTCTTCATCAAAATAAGCCAGGCTCTTGCCGCTGAATTCAGAGTGTCGTTTAAGATCAAAATCGGTTCTGTTGGCAATACCTTCCAGTTCGCTCCATCCAAAGGGAAACTTGTACTCGACATCTGCACAGGCTTTTGCGTAGTGTGCCAGTTCATCCTTCTCATGCTCACGCATACGCAGATTTTCTGTTTTTATTCCGTAATCTTTATACCATTGGAATCTGGCATCTTTCCAGTATTGGTACCATTTTTCATCTTCTGAAGGTGGAACAAAGAATTCCATCTCCATTTGTTCAAATTCACGGGTTCTGTAGGTAAAATTACCCGGAGTGATTTCATTACGGAAACTCTTTCCTATTTGGGCGATACCAAAGGGAGGTTTGAGTCTGGAAGCGGTCTGTACATTGAGAAAGTTTACAAAAATACCCTGGGCTGTTTCAGGGCGCATAAAAACTGTGGCGGACTGGTCTTCAATGGGGCCCATAAATGTTTTGAACATGAGATTGAATTTGCGGACTTCTGTAAGCTGTCCACCGCATTTGGGACATTTCTCAAGACTTTCCAGGTGATCTGCACGGAAACGTTCCTTGCAGACTTTGCAATCCACAAGCGGATCGGTAAAGCCGGAAAGGTGTCCGGAGGCTTCCCATACTTTGGGGTGCATGAGAATGGAGGCATCGATACCTACAATGTTTCGTCTTCTGGTAACCATTGAACGCCACCAGGCTTCTTTTACATTGCGTTTCAATTCAACACCCAGGGGGCCATAATCCCAGCAACTGTTAAGACCGCCGTAGATCTCGCTGGATTGAAAAATGAAGCCTCTCCGTTTGCAGAGGCTGACAATTGTACTCATTAAATCCGGACTTGGGGATGCCATTAATTTCCTCCAGAAGTATTTGAAAAATTACCTGTTTTCTATATGATATCTTTTGCGATCAGATTATTCCTGCTGCTTTAAGATTTTTTGATATACGCTCCTTCACAGGAATATCATCTGTCCTGAATTCAGAACCGGTGATCATCTCGTAAAGAGTAATATAACGGGATGAAAGTTCCACTACCAGATCATCGGGTGCTTTAGGAAGAACTTTGTCTTTGTAGGGATCGCAGTGTGCTTTAAACCATAAGCGAAGGAATTCCTTGTCGACATTTTCCGGTTCTTTATTTTCTGCAAAGCGACTCTGATAACTCTCTTTCAACCAGTACCGTGATGAATCGGGAGTATGAACCTCATCTATCAACACAATTTCTCCGTTTTCATCTGTACCAAGTTCGTATTTTGTGTCTACCAGGATCAGTCCATGGGAATCGGCTATTCTGGTGCCTTCCTCAAAAAGGGCGAAAACGATCGATTGAAGCTTATTCCAGGTCTTCTCGTCGATTAAATTCCTGTCTATTATTTGTTCTGCAGAGATCGGTTCATCATGTGCATCGGATTTAGTAGTGGGAGTGAGAATCGGTTTGTCAAATTTCTGATTCTTTACCATCCCTTGCTCAAGAATATTGCCGCAGATATTTCTTACGCCTTTTGAGTAAAGCATCCAGGCTGATGTATCGGTAGAACCGGTAAGATAACCTCTTACTACGAATTCAATGGGGAATACCTTGCATTTGGTAGCGAGTGTGACATTGGGATCTGGGATGGAAATGATATGGTTTTTCACAATATGTGAACTTTTTTTAAACCAGAACTCACTGATCTGATTTAATACCTGTCCCTTAAATGGAATATTTGCCAGGACCCGGTCGAAAGCACTTTGACGATCGGTAGTAATAAGCAGGAGCTTATCACCCAGATCATAAGTGTCTCGTACTTTTCCTTTTCGCATTCCAGGGTAATTTAAAAATGAAGTATCATCAAGGCAGTTGTTCAATTGTTTCTTAATTATCTCTTTGCCGATCATCAAAACTCCGCTTCAGACTCAATGGCTAGCCAAGGCTTAAATAGAAAGATACTGGATATTTAAATGTGTTATAAAATAATAAGCGGCTAAACAGTATATCTAAAGTTATGTAAGGTGTTGCACTGGCAGGTTTCCCGGTATTGAATATTTCATTGCTACTACTGCATCTATTACGTTTTGGTAGGAGTAATGTTACGATTTAAATGGTTTTAAATGTTTTTAGAAGGCCTGATATTTGCGGTTTTAATTTCTGGATAAAGAAGGTTATTACTACATTATTATGATATTGCTTGCTATTGCAGCAATAAGTATTTTTTCCGAATTATCCACAATTCTGAAACCTGAAGTTGGATACAATGATTATTGCTATTGACGGTCCGGCAGGATCAGGAAAGAGTTCTACTGCAAGAGCGGTTGCTGCACGTCTGGGTATTACCTACCTGGATACTGGAGCCATGTATAGAGCCATTACTCTAAAATGTCTTCGTTTAGGTATCTCATCCCAGGATACAGAAGCTTTGGCAAAGCTTACATCACAGACCGTCATTTCCTTTACTGGTGTACCTCCGGAAAGCCGAATCTGGATGGATGGGGAGGATGTTTCCACACAGATTCGAAGCGATGAGGTTACCAGAAATGTATCTGACTACTGTGCTCCTTCGGTGGTGAGGGAAGCACTGGTAAAACAGCAAAGAGAGATAGGTAAAAACAATTCTGTTGTATGTGAAGGCAGAGATATTGCTACAGTAGTATTCCCTGATGCTGATTTGAAAATTTATATGGTGGCATCAGTTGAGGAACGAGCACGCAGAAGACAGAAGGATTTTGAGAATTTGGGAGTTCACAAGTCCATTGAAGAACTCAAAGAGGAGATCTCCTTACGTGATCATAAAGATTCTACCCGGAAAAACAGCCCTCTGCAGAAAGCGGCCGGTGCTGAAGAGCTTGATACTACCGGCATGACACTGGAATCTCAGATAGAATACATTGTAAATAAAGCCACAGCATTGATTCAGGCAAAAAGTGCTGTTGCCAAGTAAATAGCAGGTTGTCATTTCCGGGCCCGTATAGCTTTAAAATCCAGGACCAGAATAGACAAATTAACCTTTAACCTTAACCCCAATTTACAGGAGTAACTTTAAAAATGTCAGATGCACAGAAAGAGATGAAGCCGGTTACAGGCTATGATGCGTCAGGACAGACAGTTGATCTGGCCGAATTTGAAGAAAGTTTTTACAAACCAGGTCAGGTCCAGGAAATCCTTAAAGCTTACGACAAATCACTCGAAGGTATCGAGGAGGGCCAGGTTGTCCGCGGTAAGATTTTGCGAATAACCGATAAGGAAGTGATTGTTGATGTTAATTTCAAATCGGAAGGGATTATTCCCATTTCTGAATTCAAAAATGTTCATGAATTCAAGCCCGGTGATGAGATAGATGTGTTCCTCGAACAGGTAGAAGACAGTGAGGGGCAGATTATCCTGTCAAAATCCAGAGCAGATTTTCTGAAAGTCTGGGATCGAATTTACAAGGCTTATGAAGATCAGGAAACTGTCGAGGGAAGACTTATCCGTCGAATTAAAGGTGGTGTGGTGGTTGATCTTTTTGGTGTGGATGCTTTTCTTCCAGGCTCTCAGATCGATCTGCGCCAGATTCCGGATATGGATGCCATTATCGGTCAATCCTTCAAGTTCCGGGTTATTAAAGTAAATAAAGCCAGAAGAAACATAGTGGTCTCCCGCAGAGTTATTCTGGAAGAAGATCGTTCTGCAATGAGAGAAAAAATTCTTGCAGAGCTGGAAAAAAATCAGGTTCGGGAAGGTACCGTCAAAAATATCACCGATTTCGGTGCTTTTATCGATCTGGGTGGTGTCGATGGTCTTCTGCACATTACCGATATGTCATGGGGAAGAGTAAATCATCCTTCCGAGATAGTTGCTATCGGTGACAAACTTAAAGTCAAAGTGCTTGATTTTAACGAGAACAAGGAAAGAATCTCCCTTGGACTCAAACAGCTCAGCGAGCATCCATGGAAAGGTATCGAGGAGAAATTTCCTGAAGGTGCAAGAGTTCGTGGAAAGATCGTTTCCATCACCGATTATGGTGCATTCATGGAACTTGAAAAAGGTATCGAAGGACTCATTCATATCTCTGAAATGTCATGGACTCAGCACATTAAGCATCCCTCAAAAATCGTGGGGATCGGAGATATCGTTGAGGCAGTTGTATTAAAGATTGACAAGGAAAACCAGAAGATCTCTCTTGGATTCAAGCAGCTTGAACCGGATCCATGGGAAAAGGTGCCTCAGGAATTCCCGATAGATACTATTGTAAAAGGTAAGGTAAGAAACATCGCTGCCTTTGGTGCATTTGTCGAACTCAAGGAAGGTGTTGATGGTTTAATTCATATCTCTGATATGTCCTGGACCAAAAAGATCAATCATCCTGGTGAAATGCTCAAAAAAGGTGACACGGTCGAAGTAAAAGTGCTTGATATCGACTTGGAGAAGCGTCGTATTTCTCTTGGAATAAAACAGCTTTCTGAAGATCCATGGACAGATCTGGCTAAAGATTTTGCTGTGGGAACAGAGATCGAAGAAGCCGAAGTAGCAAGAATCCTGGATCGTGGACTCGTTGTCAACCTGTCCAATGAAATCGAGGGTTTCATTCCACTCAATCAACTCGGTCAGGAAGTCAATCAACCATCCCGTATCTACAAAGTTGGAGATAAAACTCCGGGTAAAGTGATTGAGTTCGATTTGGAAGGAAGAAAAATCGTCCTCAGCATAAGCGAGTATTTTAAGGATAAAGATGAAAACCTGTTCAAAGAATATCTCGCTAAATTCCCGATCAAACCTGCAGAAACAAAACCTGCAAAAGGAAAGGGTAAGAAAGCTGAAGAGGGTGAAACTGAGACTCCGGAAAGTGCAGTGGAACCAACCGAACCCTCTGAATCAACTGAACCTTCGGAGGCATCAGAACCTTCAGAATCAACCGAACCTTCAGAAGCATCTGGGGCTCCGGAATCATCTGAATCTTCTGAATCTGCTGAATAAGCCTGTTTCAGTTCAATAGTTTGTTTAATAAGGGCGATTTCTTTAATGAAGTCGCCCTTTTTGTTTTTCCGGATGAATCATTGCCCTTAGATAAAGTGCAATTCTATTGAACAGGCGTGGGATGGTTCGGTGGAAACGAGGAGTAATTCTGCAGGGAAGTGGGAAATTGAGTGGAAATGAAAAGAAAAAAATGCGTCAGTATAGATATCCAGTGCAGATGAAAAGCATTCTGCGCAGACGAAAAGGTATCCTGTGCAGACGAAAAGCATTCTGCGCAGACGAAAAGGTATCCAGTGCAGACGAAAAGGTATCCTGTGCAGATGAAAAGTTATCCTGTGCAGATTAAAAGATATCCTGTGCAGATTAAAAGATATTCTGTGCAGATGAAAAGGTATCCTGTGCAGGCGAAAAGATATTCTATGCAGATGAAAAGGTAATCAGTGTGGGAGAAGAAGTAAGCAGTGCAGGCGAAGAAATATTCTGTGCGGGAGAAATGATATTCTGTAAAAATGAAGAGTTGCCCTGTTGATATAAATGGGGTGCGGGTGGGAGCAGGCAAGCGGTATGAGGTCCCAAAATTACCTCACAAGATTTTGGCAGCGCATAAAAATTGATTGTAATAACCTGATTGGGCCAAAGCTTTAGCACCAATAAATTATTGATCTGCACTTCTCGAGATTCTCAATTACTACCACCTTTTCTTTGCATCATTCATCGCAATTAATCATATTGTAGTTCCCTTAAAAATTAAATCCGAAAGAGGCCGTATATGAAGCTAATGCCGGTTACTCGGGCATTAATCAGTGTTTCTGATAAAACAGGTATAGTTGAATTCGCTAAGAAACTCTCTGATCTGGGAGTTGAAATACTTTCAACCGGGGGGACTGCTAATAGCCTTAAAAACAATAATGTACCAGTAAAATCCGTCGATTCCTACACCGGGCACCCGGAAATAATGGATGGGAGGGTGAAGACGCTTCATCCAAGGGTACATGGTGGTATTCTGGCAATACGGGATAATCCAGTTCATAAGGAGCAGATGGATAAAAACGGAATAAAACCGATAGATCTGGTAGTGGTTAATCTTTATCCATTCCAGAAAACTGTGGCAAAGCCAGATGTGAGTATCGAAGATGCTATTGAAAATATCGATATTGGTGGGCCAACAATGGTTCGCAGTTCCGCAAAAAACCATGCATATGTAACCATCGTGGTAGATCCTTGCGATTACAATCTGATTCTGGATGAATTGATCAAAGCTGGTGGTATCTCTTTTGAAACGCGTAAGAGACTGGCGGTTAAGGCTTTCCGTCATACCGCCGATTATGATGCGGCTATTGATAAGTATCTCTCTAAGGTTTATCTGGAAGAAGACATCCTCAGACTCTCCTATAATAAAGGAGAGAAGTTAATTGCTGGTGAAAATTCTCACCAGGAGGCTGTATTCTTTAAAAATCTGTCAGTTAATGAGAGCTCAGTTTCGCGGGCTGTTCAGATCTATGGAAAAGAGCTCAGTTACAATGATATTGCTGATGCTGACATGGCATTGGAATATATAAAAGAGATTGCAGATTTTCCTGCAGTAGCCGTAATCAAAAAGAATAACCTGTCAGGATTTGCTACTGCAGCGGATTTGGAAAAAGCGCTGGAAATGATATGGAGGGATGACTCAGCACCAGAGGAGAGTTGTGTTGTTGCATTTTCCAGAGCTTTCGATGTTAAAATCGCTAAAATGCTGCAAGGAAAACCTGTGGAAGTAATTGTTGCCCCGGATTTTACTCCTGAGGCCGTAGAATTTTTCAAGAATGAGGGCTCAGCATTAAAACTTCTGGCAATCGGTGAATTGAAATATGGTACGGCTATTGAGACTGAGAGTTTGAAACAGGTTACAGGTGGACTACTGTGGCAGTCTAAGGATAAAGGGCTCTTTGAGAAATGTGAATCTGTAACCAGGGTTGCTTTTCCAAAAGAAAAAGAAAAACTGGCCTGTTTTGCCATGATTGCTGCAAAGTATGCCAAATCCAGTGCCATAATTTTGGCACAGGAATATGAGGCAGGCTGTTTTAAGGTAACAGGCATGGGTTCAGCGCAACCTGATCCGAAGATTGCATTGAAATTGCTGGCTATTCCTCAGGCTTTAGAAAGTCTGAAAAGATGGTATCAGAGTATGGGTAAAAAACTGCCTGAAAATGGGGTATTTCCGGAAATCGCTGAAATGGTTATGGTATCAGATCTGCCTTTATCCTCAAAGAACTTGATCACAGAGGCTTATGATGCCGGTATACGATATATTGCGCAGCCGGGTGGATCTGAATTTGATAAGGACATAATCGAAATCTGTGACGGGTTGGGGCTCAGTATGCTTATAAGCGGAATGAGTCATTCTTCATTTTGATATCAGTGATTGAAACCGGTGCAACCGGTATCTTTTATTCTGAATTAAAATTATAATTTGTAATAAACGATGTTTTGCATACCAGATGTAAAATGTTGTAAGTGAAATGGTAAAGGAAAACACGCTTTTATGGCAAAACACTTAGTAATTGTTGAGTCACCGGCAAAGTGTAAGACTATTTCCAAGTATCTGGGGAAAGATTATGCTGTCAGGGCTACTATGGGGCATATCATTGATTTGCCTGAAAAGGAGCTTGGGGTCGATATCGAGAAGGATTTCCGGCCCAAGTATATTCCTTCAAAAGGTAAGCGGAAGGTATTGCGTGAATTAAAGAGCGAGGCGATGAAAGTAGAAAATGTGTTTCTGGCGCCCGACCCTGACCGCGAAGGAGAAGCTATTGCCTGGCACGTGGCAGAAACCATTAAAACTGAGAATGCCAGTATTAAGCGGGTCATGTTTAATGAAATAACTAAGCGAGCGGTACTGGCAGCCTTTGAGCAGCCTAAAGAGATCGACATGAACAAAGTCAATGCTCAGCAGGCCAGAAGAATTCTTGACCGTATCGTAGGATACCAGGTTTCTCCAATACTGTGGCGGACCGTTTTTAAAGGACTGAGTGCTGGAAGAGTGCAGTCGGTTGCATTGCGCCTGATTTGCGAGCGAGAAGAGTTGATCAGGGCATTTGTGCAGAAAGAATACTGGTCGATTCAGGGACTCTTCGAATATAATGATTCTCAGTTTTCAGCCAAGCTTTTTTCGGTTGATGGATTCAAGGGAGACCAGGAAAATCCTCTGATTCCCAATGAGACTACCGCAAAAAGCATTATTGACCGGCTGAAAGGAAAGAACTTTACTGTCATCGATGTTGTCAGGTCAGAAAAGCAGAGGAAACCATATCCACCTTTTATCACCAGTACTCTTCAGCAGGAAGCTGCCAGAAAACTTGGATTTTCTGCTGCCAAGACAATGATGGTTGCTCAGCAGTTATATGAAGGACTTGAGCTGGGTGAATTAGGTTCTCTGGGACTAATTACATACATGCGTACCGATTCAACCAGAATCGCGCAGGAAGCTTTGCAGGATGCCAGAAAAGTTATTGGAGCACTTTTTGACAACCGACATCTGCCGCCTCAACCGCGTTTCTACGGAAAAAAGAAAAACGCCCAGGATGCCCACGAAGCCATCAGGCCTTCACAGGTAAATCTTGAGTTTTCTCCGGAAAGGGTTAAGCACTATCTTTCCAGAGATCAGTATCGACTCTATGAGCTTATATGGAAACGTTTTCTGGCTTCACAGATGGAAAATGCGATTTTCGATTCCACCAGAGTGGATATTGAAGCAGATAGCTGCATTTTCCGCACCACTGGATCGATTATCAAGTTCGAAGGCTTTCTGGCTCTTTATGATGAAACTGTCGAAGATAATTCAGATGCCAATGCCGAGAGCCAGAACGAGAGGCTTCCTGAATTGAAGGTCAATACAAAAGTTAACCTGAATAAGCTTCTGGATAAACAGCATTTTACTCAACCGCCACCTCGTTATACCGAAGCATCGCTGGTTCGTGAGCTTGAAGATAAAGGAATCGGACGTCCCAGCACTTATGCCCAGATTATCGATACTCTGAAAAGACGAAAATATGTAAATCTTGAAAACCGTAGATTCGTGCCTTCAGAGGTAGGTTTCATGGTTAAAAACATACTGGTGAAAGAGTTTACAGATGTCTTTGATGTCGGTTTTACTGCCGAAATGGAGAACTCTTTAGATAAAGTAGAAGAAGGAAATGCCGACTGGATAGAGGTCTTAAAAGAGTTTTATGGGCCATTTTCCGGAAGACTCAATGATGTACGTCAAAGCATAAAGGATCTCCGGGCTCAGAATCAGGAGGTTACTGACCGACAGTGTCCTTCATGTAAGGAACATCCGCTGGTTATCAAATGGAGCCGTAACGGAAAATTCCTGGCTTGTCAGGGTTTCCCTTCATGCAAGTATACAGAGCCATTGGAAAAAAGCGAAAATCTGAAAACCGATGAGCTTTGTGATAAATGTGGAGCTCCAATGGTTGTGCTCTCCATGAATGGCAGCAGATTCCTGGGTTGTTCCAGGTTCCCTGAATGTAAAAACACTAAATCGATATCTACCGGGGTGAGCTGTCCTCAGGATGGCTGCAAAGGATCACTGGTAGAGCGTAAAACCCGCAGAGGCAAGATCTTTTTTGGATGCAGTGAGTATCCGGACTGCACATTTGCTACCTGGGATCGTCCTGTAGCTCAGAAATGCGGTAAATGCGGATTTCCCATGTTAGTGCATAAGGAATCCAAACGTAGTGGAAATGCATTGAAATGCCCATCATGCAAGACGGAATTCCCTGTTTCAGGAAACACTGACCCTGAAACCGTTTCAGAAGAGAAAATTGATTAATAGCGCTTTCTTCCATGACAGAGAATAAAACAGTTGCGGTGATAGGAGCCGGTTTAGCCGGTTCCGAAGCTGCTTTGGTGCTTGCACGCAATGGGATTTCTGTTGAACTTTACGAAGCACGTCCTCAATGGAAGAGTCCGGCTCATAAAACCGGACTTCCTGCGGAGTTGGTTTGTTCTAATTCTCTGAAATCACAACAGTTACCATCAGCCCACGGATTACTCAAGGAAGAGCTTGTCTCTCTTGAGAGTCCATTACTTATGGCAGCCAGACGTAATGCAGTAGCTGCTGGTTCGGCTCTGGCAGTAGACAGGGAGCTTTTCTCCCGAGATGTTCAATCTTTATTATTAAGTAATCCTTTAATTAAGATGACCTGCTCAGAAATGGAATCTCCTCCTTCAGAGCACCCATACTGCATTATTGCTGCAGGTCCACTGGCATCCGAAAAGCTTACCTCCTGGCTGAAAAGTCGCTTTCCTTCAGATACATTGCATTTTTATGATGCCATCGCTCCTATAGTGAGTACCGATTCAATAGACTTCTCTATTGCATTCAGGGCTTCAAGATGGGAAGAAGGGGAAGGGGATTATATCAACTGTCCTTTTACCGAAGAAGAATATCGAAGATTTTATGAAGCGTTGCGAAATGCGGACCGGGTGAATGCAAGGGAATTTGAATCCGAACGATTTTTTGAGGCATGTTTACCCGTGGAGGTTTCCGCCTCACGTGGGTTTGATGCTCTGGCTTATGGTACACTTCGCCCTGTAGGTTTAATCGACCCGCGAAGCGGCCGGCGTCCCTACGCTGTATGTCAATTGCGCAGGGAGAATGCATCCGGGAGTAGTTACAATATGGTGGGATTTCAAACCAGGCTTACCATCCCAGAACAGCAAAATGTGTTTCGGCTTATTCCAGGGCTTGGCAATGCAGAATTCCTGCGTTATGGAAGTATCCATCGCAACACCTATTTTGATTCTCCGCGTCTTCTCAGCCCAGATCTTTCTTTCCGTGAAGAGGAAAACCTTTTTTTGGCAGGACAGATCTGTGGTAATGAGGGATACACAGAGAGTATTGCTACAGGTCATCTTGCTGCGTTGTTTCTGGTTTCCAGAATCAGAGGTGTTAAAATAAAGAGACCACCATTAAATACTGCTACCGGTGCATTGTTAAATCACATTACTGCATCCACGGTTGAGCCATTCTGTCCCTCTAACATCCATTTTGGTCTTTTCCCTGCATTTGAATCACCTGGGCGTAAAAGAATCGGTAAGAAAGAAAAAAAAGAGATTATTTGCAAAGAAGCACTCCTGACGTTTGATCAGTGGAAACAGGAAGTGTATAAGTGCGCAGATGTTATTTAAGTGGAAAAACTGAAAATAAGCTGCTCCTGCATTTTTCCGCTGTGACTTTATGGATGACTATAACCCGTTAAAAATCTTTGGATTTGAGCATTATTTTCCAGGTTGCGTATTTTTCTGCCTTCCCATCAAGCAGGCCAGAGCAAAATCAAGATCACTCACTTTTCCGGCGCTTATGGACTTCAGTACACTCATTTGACATACATCGAATAATTAAAATTTTCATGTTAAACGGTCAATAAACTGGAGTCTGGTCTCGTAAACTATATGAAATACTGCTGATAAAATATGTATATTTTCGTAACTATTCAGGTATTGAGACAAATAACTGGGTGAGATAAGAAACAATCGCCAAAAGAATAAGAAATAATACCTAATCAGATAAACCTTGAAGAATAAGGAGTTTTTTCACTGCCAATTCTTCGTTTAGATATTTTTTTCAGATTACTTCTGATTTGACATTGTTTTGGTATTAATTCTTATTTTTTTCCCGATTTGATATTATTGCCTTGTTTTTTGCCATCAGATACCTGAGTAGTTACATTATTTTTCTTAAATAATTAAAACGGCTGAAATTTTCAGCATTTCTTGGGGAAACTGGCGTATTATGATTGAACGAAATGATTTGTGCTGGTGCGGAAGTGGGAAAAAATACAAAAAATGCCATCTGTTTGAAGATCTGAAAAAGAATGCATCTAAGAAATTGGTTCCCAAAAAGAACCGTCTGATAAAGACTGGTCTGGAAATTGAAAAGATGAGAAAAGCGGGAGCTTTTAACGGTGAATTACTGGATTATATCCGTCCGTTTGTTAAGGCCGGAGTCAGCACGGAGTATCTAGACACTCTCGTTCATCAATATACAATTAAACATGGGCATACACCGGCGTGTCTGGGATATCATGGTTACCCCAAATCGGCCTGCATCTCCCGTAATAATATCGTATGTCATGGCATTCCATCTCCGGATGAGTTTCTTGAAGATGGTGATATAGTAAATGTCGATTTGACTACTATAGTAGATGGTTATTACGCGGATTCTTCAGAGACTTTTATGATAGGAGGGGTTTCTGAGAAGGCGCGTCAACTGGTTGATATTACTGCCCAGGCATTGATAAGGGGAATAGATGCTGTTAAGCCGGGAGTACCTTTGCAGGCTGTTGCCGAGGCAATAGAACCTTTTGTTAAATCAAAGGGTTGCTCTGTGGTGCAGCAGTATACCGGCCATGGAATCGGTAAAACTTTTCATGAGCATTTTTCGGTATTTCATCATATAGAACCAGATAGTGAATCGATAATTCTGGAACCTGGAATGACCTTTACTGTCGAACCCATGATAAACCTGGGGCATTATGCCGTGATAACCGATCGCAAGGACGGCTGGACTGTAAGAACCAGGGATGGTTCTCTTTCTGCACAATTTGAACATACGATACTGGTCACCGAAAGTGGAGCCGAAATACTTACTCTAACCCCGATGCAACGAGAGTTGAATGTCAGACTAAAAGTCGGTGACACCTTATACAAATAATAAATCCAACGAGTATAAAAGAAGGACATGATCAAAAATAACGTTATAGATAAAACGGAAAGAGTTATTATTGCAGGTCTTTTAACATCTGATACTAATCCCGGACTTTTTGAGGAAGACATGCAGGAGATGCAATTGTTGTGCAACACTGCGGGAGCTCAGGTGGTTTCCATGATAAATCAGAAACGTGAGCGTCCGGTTGCTTCAACATACCTGGGTACAGGGAAACTGGAAGAGATAAGCAGAACCATGAAAACTGCTTCTGCAAATACACTGGTTATAGATGCTCAACTTTCTCCCGGACAAATAAGAAATATCGAAAAACTGGTTCAGGGAAAAGTCATCGATAGGGGACAGTTGATCCTCGATATATTTGCCAAGCATGCCCGTACCAATGAAGCAAGAATTCAGGTTGAACTTGCGCAGATGCGTCTGCTTTACCCGCGTTTGACTCATGCCTGGACTCATTTCTCACAGCAGGTAGGAGGGATAGGGACAAAGGGACCTGGTGAAAAACAGCTTGAAGTAGACAGAAGGCTAGTGAAAAAAAAGATCTCTGAGCTCACGGAAAAACTTAAAAAAATTGAACAGAACCGTATTATTCAGAGAAAAAGCAGAGAACAGACATTCAAAGTTTCTCTTGTGGGATACACCAACGTAGGAAAATCCTCTATCCTTAATGCATTATGCAAAAGCGAAGTGCTGGTGGAGGATAAGCTTTTTGCCACTCTGGACACTTCAAGTCGCAGGGCATTTATTCCCGGTGTCGGCAATATCGTTATGTCTGATACCGTTGGCTTTATCCGTAAATTACCCCATCAGCTTATCGCCTCATTTAAAAGCACATTAAGTGTTGTCTCGGAATCGGATTTGCTGATACTGGTAATGGATGCATCGAGTGAATGGATTGATCAGCAACTGCAGACTGTACATAATGTCCTAAATGAACTTAATGCAGATAAAATCCCTTCAATCCTGGTTTTTAATAAAATAGATCTGATTGAAGACCCATTTCTCAGGAAACGGCTCTCTCTGGCCTATCCACAAGCTATTTTTATATCTGCTTTTAATAAAAACGATATTTCTGCTTTAAAAGAATGCATCGCCAATGAGATCAAATGCTTTGAAAAAGAAAAACAGATGGCTCAAATCATAGATAAAAAGACAAAAAACCTCAACCGTTATGAACAATAGTCTCCTTTGCCAAAGCTATTATCTTCGGGGCAGTTTACAGGAACCATGAAAGCATCAACATTACCAAAACCTGAGCAATTGGCGGCTCTGAATCTGAGTCTTAGAGCTAAACTGATTGTGGAAGGGATGATTGCAGGACTGCATAAAAGCCCTTATCATGGTTTTTCTGCAGAATTTCTGGAGTATCGTCCTTATCTTCAGGGGGAAGCTGCCCGAAAGATCGACTGGCGAAAATTCGCCAAAACAGATAAAACGGTAGTGAGGCTTTTTGAAGATGAAACCAATCTTTTTGCAAATATTCTTGTAGATAAAAGCGCTTCAATGAAATTTACCTCAGGTAAATTCATGAGCAGATTTGAATATGCCCGCACTCTTGCTGCTTCTCTAAGTGCTATCCTGATAAAGCAGAGAGATGCGGTCGGACTGGCTTGTTTTGATGAAAATCTGGGTGCCTATCTGCCTCCCCATTCGACCAATATTCAATTGAAAAACATTTTTTCCACACTCGCTAAGCTGGAAGCCAGTGATGAAACCCGCTGTGGTCTGGCAATAGAGTCTCTAGCCAGAAGAATCAACAGACGGGGGATGTGCATCATTATCTCAGATCTCTTTGATGATCCGCAGGAGATCATACGGTCTTTACGACATTTAAGATTCAAACGGCAGGATGTGATCCTGTTTTGGATTCTGGATCCGTTTGAACTGGATTTTTCCTCTTCCTCCTCCTATCAGATGCATGATCTGGAAACCGGCAGACAATTAATGCTTGATGGGAAAACTGCTTCAGGATTTTTCAGAGACGGGTTGCAAAACCATAAAAAAACCATTGAAAATGCATGCAAGGAAATGCAGATAGATTTCAATCTTATCTGTACAGATGAATCTTTTGAAAAAGCACTGTTCAGGGTGCTTGAGAAAAGGAAGCGCCTGTTTTGAGCAGTATTTCTTTTTTTAATCCTCAGTTTTTCTTTGCACTTGCTTTTATTGTTCTGATCGTACTGATCCATTTTCTCAAACGTCCAAGAACAATCAGTTTAAATTTCTCTACTCTCCGCTTCTTTACTCAAAATGCAGTTATTCAGAGGAAAACCCGTAATCTGCGCAAATTATTACAACTGCTGACTCGTTGTGCTATTGCCGCTGTAATAATAGCCTTATTTGCCAGGCCATTTAACTCCTCAGAACCTCTTAATAAACTTCACTATCCTCAAACACCGGTATATCTGTGGGTTGATCCCACCTTAAGCATGGATTACACCGATGGACCGATGAGTATCGGACAATTATCACACAGTATAATCGATTCCTTACACAAGTTAATTCCGAATGTATCGAAACTTTTCATTTTTGACCATGAAAGCAGGAATTTTGTCCTAAAAGAAAAATCCACGCAGTTCATAAGCAGCCATTCTCCATCTGACCTGGAAAATGCTCTGGAGCAGATTAAGAATACAAATTTTGAAGTTAATCCGTTTTTAATTATTCTGAGCGACTTTCAGGTCCCGTTAAAATCGGCACTGGAAAAAGGAGTCTCCGCACTTGATAAAAGAATTACTGTGGTTTGTATACCAGTTACTCCGGATAAACCCTGGAATTACTCTTTATCTGGTGCAGAGATCAGGACCCAGAACAATATAACAGTAAGTACCTTTGTTAAGGCTCAAGGAAAATCACTTAAAAAAGGGGAACTGATAGCTGAAACCGGCAGAATGCGCATTGGCAGAGTGCAAGTACAGATATCGGAAAACGAGGGAAAACCAGTAGAGATAACCAGCAGTTTTTCATCGGGTAATCTGATGGGAAAGATGTCTCTGAAGTCACAGGACCCTTTAATTTTTGATAACCAAGCTTATTTTGTTCAGCAGGCATCAGGTTCCAGGCGAGTAGTAATAGTGGGTGATAAAACCAGATGCAAACCAATCGCTTTTGCCTTAAATGCATCCACCAAAGATTATTGGGGGCCTGTAATTCTTAAGGATGGTACAGAGATTACTTTCGATGATCTGGATTCTGCGGATCTGATAATTCTCAATGAACTGAAAAGCCCTTCTTATGCTTTGAATGCATTCCTGAGTGATCCTGCAACTGTCAGGAAACCAGTGATATTTGCTTGCGCGGTGGATAAGAATGAAAAGAATGCAATTCTCGTTGAGTCGCTGAACTCTTCGAATCACCATACTGTCCACGAATACAAAACCCCTCTTTCTCCGGTTCTTCCAGATACCACCTCGCAACTCTGGCAGCATTTCCCCAAAATACGCAGCGAAGATGTTGCTATTTACAGAAGATGCAGCGGTATTGAAGGTGAGGTGTTGCTGAGGCTTACAGATGGCTCGCCGTTATTGATAAAAACATCCGATAAAAGTGGACGTTCATGGCTTATCCTGACAACTCCTCTGGGAGTGACTGATGCAAACAATCTCAGTGAAACCGGCTTTTTCGTACCGATGATCGATCGGATATGCAGATATGTTTTGTCTATCAACAAACTTACTGGTGAATCCTACGTAGCAGGAAAATTGTACAGAAACCCCTTTTTCGGTTCTGGTTCTGATATGACAATTTTTGATGACCAGTCAAAGCTGATAAAGATTGTTCATAAAAATCAGCCATTTTTTCATTACGAAAAACCGGGTATCTATAAAATTGTACCTGCTGGTCAACCATCTTTTTTTCTTGCTGTTCAACCCGATTCATCCGAAAGTGTTCTTGAGTATTCATTACCAGACACTGACAGGTATCCCAATATCATAGTGAAAAGCAAAGAAAATTTCCTCGAAGCCGTTTCCAACAGAGGTCAGACGCTTTTAAATAATTTGATATGGGTGATCCTTGCTTCACTTATTTTAGCTGAATTGTTGCTATGGGAACGCAAGTGAAAATAATTAAAGACTGGATATTCAGCCCTTAAGAGTAGATTAAGAGAAGAAGATCCTGGGAAAATTCCATATTAATGAAATAACATCCAATAATTGCCTATAATCGATAAAATTAGCCACTTTTTAACTGGCTATTGCTATGACGAGTTCGTACATCTTTCTTTGCTTTCCAAGATAAGGCGACATTGAGCATCAAATAAGCCATCGTGTAAACAGTAATGGCCATCAATCAAAACTCCGAAGGTCGAGAAAAACTTCCAAGGTAGAGATTAAAACTCCGAAGCTCGAGATCAGAACTGCTAAGCTTGAGTTCAGAACTCCAAATGTCGAGTTTGGAACTCCAAATGTCGA